>JANYFP010000114.1 GCA_025362555.1 Verrucomicrobiota bacterium | reverse complement strand
TTGGATTAACTCCCAGTGTCATACGTGTAACCGTGGTCAATGGCTTGCTGCGCCCAATAGGCGGCCTTGGCGTCGTCCCGGGGTGTGCCGCGGCCCTGGTGATAAAAGAGGGCCAGGTTGTTCTGGGCCGTGGCCATGCCTTTTTCCGCGGCGGCTTGGAACAGCGCGATCGCGCGAGGTTCGTCGTGGGGCATCCCGTGCCGGCCGTCGAGGTAGGCAACTCCCAATTCATACATCGACTTCTCTTCGCCCCGCGCAGCGGCGGCCTCAAGGTGTTTCCGTCCCGCCTCTTCGTCCACGGGTCCGGCCTGGCCGCTCCATTCTAGAAATCCCAGCTCATGCAGATAGTATGTCTCGCCGCCCTCGACCGCCTTTACCCACCAAGTGCGCGCCTGTTCCTTGTGGCCGGAATAATATTCGAGCCGCGCCATCATTTCGAACGCCAGCGGAGAAGGATTGGCTGCAAGGTACTTTTCCGCCCAGCGGCGCATCGTGGCTACGTCGCGCGGATGCGTGGGGGTGTCGCGCTCCGCCAGCGCCGCCAGGTTGTTGGCCGCTTCGCGGTCACCGGCGGCTTGGGCCTTGAGCATCCATTGCTCGGCTTGGACCAGATCCTCCGGCACGCCTTTGCCGTAAGCAAAAACATCGCCGAGAAACAGCATTCCGCGTCCGTCCCCTTGGGCCGCTAGACGCTGGAAATAACCGATTGCCCGGGCTGGATCTTTCGCCCGCCCGTCCACACCGGACAGCAGGTCTACCGCGTATTTTAGCATGGGCCCGTAGTCCTGCTTCGCCGCGCTCTTTTCGATGTCTTCAGGCGAGGGAAAGGATTTGGCCAGCCAGGTGGCGGAGCTTTGGTCGCCACCCGCCGCGGCCTGGCGTAACAGCGCCAGTCCCTCGGCATGGTTCGCGGCGACGCCCTCACCTTGGAAGAGCATGTAGCCGGCTTGGCCGATGGCGAACAGACTGGCGGCTCCCGCTTCGCGGTAGAGCCGGTACGCCTCGGCTTGGTCCAGCTTGACGCCCAAGCCCTGGGCATAGCAATCCGCCAGCTTTACCTTCGCGCCGACGTCGCCGGACGCGCTCTTTTGTTTCAGTTCCTCAATCACGTTGGCCGCCGGGTAGACGCTTTCCAGCCATTCGGCGGAATTCTTATCGCCCGCTTTCGCGGCGCGCTGCAGGTAGGCGATGGCCTTCGTCGGGTCCAGTTCCCGCCCGTTCCGGCCGTAGAGAAGATCGGTCGCGTAGTACAACATGGGCCGGTAGTCCTGTTTCGCCGCGCCCTGTTCGACGTCGGCCGGCGAGGGATGGACGACCGCGAGCCAGTCGATCGCCTCCTTCACGCCGGCGGCCGCCGCGCGCTGCATCAGCGCCAAACCCTCGGTTTCGTTCGCGGGGATGCCATCGCCGCTGTAGAGCAAGGAGGCAGCCGTGACGAGGGCTTGAGGCCGGGTCGCGCCCGCCTCGCGGTAGAGCCGGTAGGCCTCCGCCTTGTTTTGCGCCACGCCCCATCCTTGGTAGTAGCAATTTGCCAGATCCATTTTGGCCTCCGCGTCCCCGGATGCGCTGCGCTGTTTCACTTGCGCAAAGTATTCCTCGCGGGTCTCGCGATGTTGCACCGCGCTGGCGGGCTGTGGGCCCCAATCGGCGCGGTCGTGGCTCTGGACCGGCGGCGGCACGAAGTTCCGGAAGTTGTTCGTGGAGGGTTTGGGGTAGCTGTCGGCGTTGTTGAAATACTTCGTGTTGCGCTCGCTCTCGTTGTGAATGTACCGGTCGTGGTCGCTCAGATTGCTGTTCTGGGCGAATGCGCTGGCGCTCCACGTAGCCAGCAGAATGGATACAGTGATTGTGCGAGGGGTGGCGGCGCGAACACAGGCAGAACAATCCAACGGCGATAAAGTCCGGGCTGCGCGCCCTGAAATCGAGTCGATCATGGCCGCAGAGCGAGCGCACGGTCGAAACGGATTGCAATGGGTAAAGGAGTCGGTGGCTTACGTAATCACACGTATAGCCAGTCGCGCGTGGTTTCTGTTTTCGGGAATCGCACAAACGATAGTTGTGATTTTTGAGATCACGACGCGGCGGATTTAACGCGCTGGTTTTCAGTACGTGAAAAACAGTGAAGCGTGGGTTTGCCCGATGGCTTTCCTGCGCACCGGTCCCGGGAGAATCCACCGCTGACTTCGACCATTTTAAACCACCCGGTCCCTCCCTGGTTGTTTCCCTCTGATCGACCGGCACGGAGGCCTGTCGCTGCTTTCGGGTCACCGTGAATGTAATATCGCCAAAGCAAAAACGTGCGTCGGCCGCCGAGCGCATCTGCCAGTTGTCGGTTACTTGTAGGTGGCGCGCTCGCCGCGTCACGTGGTGTGGCAATCGCACCACCTATCACCGCCAATTCGGAGATGCGATTTCGGCCGGGCTTACGTAGGTTCGCGTATTGTGTGAAATCGGCGTCACGAGTAGGATGATGTCCTCACCCAATATGCATATGAAATCTGCGCTCACCCAATGGATGAGCTGGGAAGGAGGCGTCGATGTCGTCGCCTCCACCGCGCCCGGTCTTCCGGTGCCCAACGTTATTGTCCATGTCGCACGGCTCGTGCATACGCCCGTCGGCAGCGCGGCATCCGGCATGGTGTTCTTTCAACCCGACCCGGCCGGCGCGCCGCTCATCATGGGATTCGTCTCGCAAGACTCTGCACAGGTCGGCGGTTATTTTGGCCCGCAAATTTTCGCGGGCACGCCCTTTGAAAATGCGCCCACGCTCGACGCGAGTATCCAAATCGAAATCGGCGCGACGCACGTCGGCGCGACGGTCTCCGTTGGTGGCCATGAGTTGCGCACGCGGTTGGAAGGACTGTCCGCGCTCAGCTTGGTGAACCGCGATCCGGGTGGCATGGCACCATTCTGGCAGCAAGGCATCGAAGCCCCCGCCGCCCGCGCTCAGCTTTGGGTGGACGGAAAAGAAATTTCCATTCTGGTCCCACCGATCGGCATCTCCGGCGGATCAGCGCCCGTTTACGCTCCAACCGGGCTTTACGCCCTCTGAGCCATCCGCCTTCACCCATTCCGAACCTCTCTGGCAACTCCGCACCGATTTGGCCGCGCGCCTCCTCGGCGCAGTTTTTTTTATCGGCGGTTCCGCGCTCCCTCGGCTACCAGGTCAGCGTAATTGTGGCCGCGGTGGTTGCGCGGGCGGAGAGCGTCAACTACTTCCTGTCTGCGATTGCACTGGGCACGACGGGCATCGTGCTCGGCGCCTACTGGCTTATCCGTGGCCTCGCCGGCTACACCGCCATCCGGGCTCTCCAAGCCGACCCGCGCCGCCTGCGGATGTTTTTTGACGTCGCGACTGTTGTGATCGTCGGAGCCATGACCGGATTAAAAATGTGGCTCTCCTCGCTTGGGTATAACCAGTAAACATATACAATTTTTTCCCCGTTCGGCGCTCATCGCCGAGCGCCTGCCGCAATCTCCTGTCCCGCTTGGCGAGTTGCCGGCCATCCCACTCAAACCACAAAGTAGACGCGGTTTTTTATCTCACGAAAACAGGGGCTTCATAAAAAATCTGATGAAATCGGATTATGCGCGCCGCTATGCACCAGTCAGTCTCTGGACGCCTCTTGCGCTCAAGTTGCTAATTACAGTTGACTGCGGCTGCGCCCTTCGGACCCGGTGGTCACTTTGGCTGATTTCGAAACCTTTAGTTCCCGCCCCACCGTCTCCCGGTGCACGCCAAGCTCCCGGGCAATCCGCCGCGCGGATCATCCCAAAGTATGCAAAGTATGGATTGATTGTTGGTGACTCACGGTGAGGCGGTTCACGCGTCTCACTGCGACTATCGCCGCCCGAGGTGCAACCCCTCAACTTGGTCGGTTTTGAAGTGACCCGCCCTGGCCGGTTTTAAGAGACTCCTGACAAACTTTGGGTCGAATTCCACAATCATTTTAGCAAGTGCCCGTCCTTTCCACCAACCAAGGCGGACGGGGCTTCCGTTCGGCGTCGATGAGCCGTTGAGCTGTGCTTCTCTCCGCATTGGAAAGGGAGGTGTCCGTAGCAAGAACGGTCTGAAATATTGCGCAGCTGGTTGCGTTCATGGGGCGCTCGTTGAAGAACCGGCAGGTCGATTTTGGTTCTCGCAATCTTCCACTTCCCAAACGCGATCATTCGCTGCTCGGATTGATCCAACACGCGAATATCGCCGCCGTCGTAAGCGGGGAATTGGAACAAGGAACATAGAGGCCAAAATTATTTCGGCCCCTGAGTCGGTGCTAAAGCCAGGGACGAAATTCCGTGCAGCCTGCTCAGGACGTTTCTGTCGTGGTCGCCCTCCCAACGCGACTGCACGCCGGACCTCGACAGTCTCGAAATTGACATCCCATACACTTTACTGCGGGATTTCGGGATGCGCGTTTTTTTCGTGGAATTTCTAGCGTTAGTGATGGTGGGAAACCTGTGGTCGGCCTCCTCCGACTATGAGCGATACGGTTCGATGGCCTGGCAAAACGCACGGAGCAACGAGCGCGCAACGGACTACAATTCGCGTTCTTCGGCCAACTCGAGCTCGACCGTCAGTTTTACGCCGGCGGAAATCGCGTCGGTTATTCGCGGGTTCCAACCCTCGCCCCGAGCTCGCGAAAACACCTACCCTCAGCCGCACTTCAATACGGAGGCCCCTCCGCCAACTGAAGAGGAACAACATCTCGCAGCGGCGAAAGCCGGCAACGCCGAGGCGATGGCTTGGCTCGGGACCAATTATTACGGCTACGCCAAGGACAAGTCAGTCGCCTTGGGCTGGTACGAGGCGGCCGGGCGCGCGGGCAACGAGGAAGGGATGCTCTACGCGTATGCCATGTTGATGGAGGATCGTTTTGGTCTGAAGAATTTGCCGCGCGCCTTGGGCTGGCTGAAGAAACTGGCGGACTTGGGCAAAGATCCCGAATGGGCCAGCCGCTATGCCTGGTACCTGCGCCAAGGGGAGGGCGTGGCGAAAGATCCGACGCTGGCGTTTCATTATCAACTCCAAGCCGCCCGTGCTGTAAAGGGCACGGGGCCCGATCGCATTTTGGTGGCGCAAGCCTATGCCTCGGGAGACGGCGTCGAGAAAGATCCGCAGAAGGCCATCGAGTGGTATCGCGGCCTCCTCGGGCCCAAGGCGGAGTACCCGGCCGTGGTCGTACCGCTCACTCGTCTGCTCATCGAATTCAACGGAGGCGCGGCAAAAAATCAGGCTGAAATCGCGAAACTTTTTACTCCGTTCGCGCTCAATGAGCCGGAGAACGCGTTTTATTACGCTGCGCTCAAGGATTCCGGGGAATTACCACCGCGCGATCCCAAGGCCGCGCTCGACTACTATACTCACGCGCTCGAGGGCGTACCGATTTTGACC
>JANYFP010000096.1 GCA_025362555.1 Verrucomicrobiota bacterium | reverse complement strand
CGGCCCGCGGAAAGCAGCAATTCAAAAGTGGGCTCAATCAAGCGCCGGTCTTCCGGGGCACGGACCAAGCCCTCCTCCAACATCGCGAGCGCCAGACCACCCGCTCCTACGCTGCGCAAGAAGCGCACGGCCAAAAGTCGGCCAGAAATATTGTCCGGATCCTGGCGGACACCGGTGACGAAAGACAAATAGGCCGCCTGGTAATTCTTCGCCTCCCAGTCCACTTGGGCATGGGCGAAATGCTGCACGGCATTTGTTCGTCGAATTTCGCCCACCCGAATGAACGCCACATCAAGTATTTTGACCTGCTCATTCTTACGCACAAAATGCAGCCAAGAGTAGCCAGCGGCGACATAAATTCCGTACAAGGAAACAAGGCCAATGATGCCGTAAATGGCGAGCTTGCGAAGCAAGCCGCCTGAAGCAGAGGAGGTAGAATTCTTTTTCATCAGCGCGATGGTCCGGCGGTTCGAATGACCGGGGATAAGATTTGCTCGATTTCGAAATACCCCAACTCCTGGCGATTCGGCAGATCAAAAAGATCCTGAATCAGCCCGGGATTTGCCGTGATCCGGGTCAACTCCAGCACGCCTTTGCGTCCTGCGGCGTCAGTAACTTCCTCGCGAAACGCGTACGTCACGCCAGCCACCTCGCGGTGATCCGAATAACGAGTAATTGATTTGTCCGCGTTTTCACGAACCACCTCGTGAAACGACTCGGCGTCGATGCAGGACACATAACGCGATTTGTCCGCTCGCTCGACCGCGATGCGGTAAAACTTTTTCCCGTCCGCCGCACCATCTTCCAAGCGTTCGTAGGAATAGCCTTCACTCGCAAACAGGGGATCGACAAATTCCGCGAGATAGCGTCGTTGACCCAGCGCCGCGGCCGGAACGTCCTGCGGCGCCTGACCCGTTGTCTGCTGCCAATAGCGACTGCCGTCGCCCGCCAAAATGTAACGTGTGGTACCAGCCGCCCGAATCACCAAGCGGAAACGATCGGGACGCATCTTGAAAAACAGAAGTTGCTGTTCTTCGCCGGTTGCTGTTTTGAGCCGGCCATCGACGACGTAGGCATTCAGCCGCTGGAGTGCAGACCCTACCTGATTCCGACGGGAAAACTCGGAGACGATATCAGCCGCACTCAACACCTTCGGTTTTATCGCTACCGGTTCTTTTTGTGCCACTCCACTCTGCCCGGCTTTTTTCAAGGCCAACTGCAAATCATCATCGTCCATCTTCCCCTCGACCAGCCGACGGTATTGCGACGGGGAGGAATCTTTAATTTTCGCGATCAGCCCAGCGGCATCTCCGCTAAAGGTGCGGGATTCTCGACCTACGGCAATCAGCAACGCCGCGACACGGCGCTCCGCTACTTTCTCGCGCTGAGCCATCTGACTGGCGCCGGAAAGTTTTATTCCGACCTGGCGCAGCAACATTGATTCAAAGGCCACTGAAGAAAAATTCGGCGAGAGCAGCTGGCTGAATTTGTCCGGGTTGCGTTGCTGCAATTCATCCAGAATTTGATCCGCGACGGACTCTGACACCTCGACCGGACACTCCGGTGCTTTTTGTTTGATCCAAGTTTGCACAAACGCCAACTGGGCGTCACTGAACTTTGACGCGATCGGTTGACTCTCGACCGGCGCAATTTTAAACGCCGCGCCATTGGCCACCGGCAAAGGGACCGTGCGATCCGCTGCCGCACCACGACTCAGGAGAATGAGGAGGAGAAGAACAACGGGAGTGACTGTGGCGCGCATGGTGGAAATAGGACGCGAACTATCGCGACGAAAAATTACTCCGGTCAAGCGAGCCGCGCGAGCGCCCGAGAGATTTCACCTGCCTGCCGCATTGCCGTTACACCGATGTAACAGAGCGAGGTGTAACTAGGGAAACCCACCGCAGGAAAAATTAATTCCACGGAGGAATCGTGCCAAATTAAGGCAAACCCGGATTATTGCCCACGGAACACGCGGATTACACGGAAACCCAAAGTCCGATTCCTAACGCTGAACTTATCTCACTCAACCTAGCACATACTGAAATCGGTTTTCCCAATTAATCTGTAGCCGGGGGGCGCTGACCCCGGAGT
>JANYFP010000082.1 GCA_025362555.1 Verrucomicrobiota bacterium | reverse complement strand
CCGGGATTTGAACTGGCTAAAAATCCCCACTGCCCTTGGGGCAGTCTAGCGGACCATGATTAGCCTTTAACCGTCATGTTATTGTTGACCGACTGCACGCCGCGCACGTCCTGTGCGAGCTTGGTCACAAGGCTCTTTTCGGCATCGGAAGCGGCTTCGCCCGTGATGCTGATCACACCTTCATTGGTGGTAACTTTCGTCTTCAGCGCGCTGGTCGCTTTGTGGCTGAGGAGGGCGAATTTCACCTGGCTGGTGATCGAAGCGTCGTCGATCTTCTCTCCCACGGTCGTACCGGAGGTGGAAGCCATTTCCTTTACGACGATATTATTCTTCACGCCTTTCACAAAATCAATGTCCTTGGCGTAAACTTCCGTGAGCTCTTTCTGAGCGAGATTGTCCGCGGTCCCACCAAGAGTCACGATTCCGTCTTGCACTGCGACGGTGGTGGCCGTGGCACTGACGTTGCCTTTGACGAGCAAACGACTGCGAACCTTGAAGGCGATCCACGAATCGGAATGCTCCGGATACGGTGACTTGACGTTGATTTCGTTTTTCACGGCAGTGACGCCGGGAATGTTTTCCACGGTATCGGCCGCGAGCGCCTTGTCATCCTTGTCTTGAACCGTGCCGGTGAGCGTGACAATGCCGTCATTGGCTTTCACTTTCACGTGATCCTCGAGGACGGTACGATAATTGTAGGAATCCTTGGCCGTATCTTCGATCTTGCGATCAGTAGCGGAGGAGGCGAGCAGGGCAATTGGGCCGGCGATGAGCAGCAGCAAAGCTGTGATGTTTTTGTTTTTCATAAGTTGAAGTGACGAGAATACGCAGAAAGCCACCGTGCCGCTATGGGGCACTGACCTACCGCCAGCGCCCACCGGCAACACAAACAGTCGTATCGCCAGGCCCACCCCTGGAGCTAACGGTGAACACGGCACGACCTGATGACCTGCCGACCACGCCACTATGGATTGACTCAAAATAAATTAGTCGCGCAGAGTTAAATTCTCACCCCGGCAGCCCCGGCCAATCACAAAAGATCATCCGGCACGCGGAGCGAACGAGCGTCTTTTACACGTCAAATTATCGCCGCCGCGCAAAGACAAAACAGGAAAACCTCCGCCGACTACCTCAACAAATAATTTACCACGATCCGAAAATAAAAAACAGCGACAACCCGGCGCGCCCGCCCGCCTGAATGCCACAATCCATCGATCCATCCCAGGAAATCTCTTCAACCGCACTGGCCTGCGGCTAAGTATACTATTAGTTAACAAAAAGAAGGAGCTAGCATCGTCAACTAATAGTATACTTAAGCGCCGGTTCACTGCCGGAGGCCAACACGTACCTGGCGATTGGCCTTTCATCCGGGGGTCGGACCGCAAGTATGCCGGCAGGTTTATCAGCCAAAGACCGTTCACTCCATCGTTTCTTAAAATTGTCTCGCGAAGCAGCTTGAAGGAAACGAAGAAAATAAAAACCAGCCCGAGCAGAAGGCACGAGAACAACCAATACCGTGATTCAAGGCACGAAATTACGCCCCGATTGATCACGGTTGAAATACGATGGAACGCGGCCTCCGTCCACGTTCCCTCGTGGACGCATTTCATCAATTCGTGTGATGCCCATTCTGCTGGCCAGCAAAAATAACCTCAAAGCACTTCAGGATTCCCACTACAAGCCAGCGGATTGAGATCAACTCGCTCTACCTTCTATTGCATTGAGGCCAAGAGTAAGTGACGCCGTGCAATCAAAGCCAGCCCAACAGTTCGAGATAAGATCCGACGGCGCGCAGTTGATCCGTGATCCCCGCAGATTTGGGTTTATCCCGGACAAATCTTCCGCGTGTCGGGCGTTCCGCCGGCGCCAAAGCTATAATGGACGTGCAAGCCGGATCGACAAAAGGGGCGCGTCGGGCATAAAGTCCGACCAACAAACGAAGGAATCCGCGTGGTTGTAATGGCGAAAATCAGGACCGCGCGGCTTTGGCTTTTTTATTCGCCGCAATCAAATCGAGCAGCGCTTTACTCCGTAGTTGCGCGGCAGCAGCAACCGCAGGAGCCAAGGTCTGCTCTAGTTTCTCGCGAAACTTAACAATGCTCATCGTGCCCGGCTGCGCAGCCACGATGATCCAAGCCAGTCCTTCCGCTTCATTTTTCTCCACGCCTTCCCCATTCAGATACGCGAGCCCGAGACTGAATTCAGCTTCCCCGTAACCCTGCTCAGCGGATTTTTTATACCAACTGGCCGCTTCAACCGAATCCTTCGGCACACTATAACCGTTCGCATACAAGTCGCCCAAATTGAATTGGGCTCCAGGAAATCCCTGCATCGCCCTCGCCCTTAATCGGGCCACGGCGGGACTATCAACCTCGGCTCCACACAACAGCACGGGCATCAACGCAAAGACGAGGAATAGCCTTCTCATGAACCCAAATCTGGGCGCGAACGGTCATCAAGTCTAGCCTCAAGCTCGCGATCTCCGCCCTGAAATCGCGAACACCAGCAGACCCAATTAATCCTGAAAAACGGCGCTCGACCCAGAGCACGGAGTGATGCCTCAAGAAATTGCCCGAAAATACACCACCCACCAGGCGCGTTCAAATTCTTGGGCCACTTGCGAATAAGTATTTCTCACCGGACTCCTTCTGGCTCTGTGATCTCTGCGATGAGATCGATCGAAAGAATTTAGATTAATTCATCGAGCTGGACCGGGCGGAACCGACGGACGCTTCGTACCCTCATCGAGGCTCGCCCGCACGATTTTGGCCAGACTGGTCAAATCGAATGGCTTTGTAAGATAGTTGGTGCCTTCCTTCAATACGACATCCCCACCCGCGACTACATCATGGCTGTACCCGCTCATGAAGACGACCGGTAACCAGGGGTTGGACTCCTGCAATCGGGTGGCGAGCTCCAATCCGGAAAGGCCATCGGGCATGACGAGGTCGGTGAGTAGCAGATCGATTTTCGCCTGATTTTGCGCCCAAACGGGGAGTGCCGCCAATCCACTCGGGGCAATAAAAATTCGGTAACCGAGACTTTCCAGCGCAGCGACAGCCACTCTGCGGACGGCTGGTTCGTCCTCCACGAGCAATATTCCCTCATGTCCGCCACGCACCGCTGTGATCGGTTGAGCCACCTGGCTGCCGGCACCCGCTCCGGCGAGTCGCGGGAAATACACGCGAAACACCGAACCCCGGCCCAATTCACTTTCCACCTTCACCCAGCCGCCATGTTGCTGCACCGCTCCGTACACTGTCGCCAGCCCAAGCCCTGTCCCCTTGCCAATACCTTTCGTGGTGAAAAACGGATCGAAGATTCGCGGCAACACCTCGGGATCAATTCCGGTCCCAGTATCGCTCACGGCCAAATAAACAAAAATGCCAGCCCGCGCCTGCGGGCCAAAATGCATGGCCCCTTCAGTAATCGTCACCACCCCGGTCTCCACCGTCAACGTGCCCCCTTTCGGCATCGCATCACGGGCGTTGACCACGAGGTTCAGCAGCACTTGTTCCACCATGCCTTCATCCCCGCGGATGGACAGAACGTCAGGAGAGCAATCCACCACGATCTTAATATTTTCACTCACGAGCCGGCGTAACATCGTGGTCAGATTACCCACGAGATCGTTGAGATTATGATCCGACTGTTTCATGACCTGCTGCCGGCTGAACATGAGCAACTGCGCCGTGAGCTTAGCCGCACGATCCGCGGCCTCATCAATTTGCTGGATCGGCTCGGTGATCTCCGCCGTCACTTGTCCACTCATCCGCATCAACCCGATGTGACCCTTGATCACAGTCAGCAGATTATTAAAGTCATGCGCGACGCCACCGGAAAGCTGACCAATCGCCTCCATTTTTTGCGACTGTCGCAACTGCCCCTCCAATTGCCGCTGCTCCGTGATATCCCGAAAAGTCCAAATCCGACCGTAATGGTTTTCGGCTTTGTCGCGAACCGGCGCCGAATAACGATCCAAAATGGTGCCATCGATCAGCTCAATCTCATCCCGACTTGTCTCGGCCGGGTGCGCGTAAAGATAGGTCACTTTCTCGGCAAATTGCTGCGGATGTTTCACCCGGGTCGTCACGAATTGCACTTGCCGCGCGTCTGCCTTGTCCGCCGCGATCTCTGGCGGGATTTTCCAGACTTCTGCCATCCGCCGGTTCTGGTAAACTTTCCGCCCGGCGCTATCGACCACCAAAATCCCCTCCAGCGTCGTGTCCAACTGCGCTTCGAACAGCGCCGTGCGCCAGCGCAACTCCTCCTCGGTCTGCGTGCGCGCCGCTATTTCGAGACTGAGTTGACTGCGGTGATGCGCCCCCGCGAGCACGGCCGGCAACGCGTGCAGATAGCCGGTGTGCTTCACGAGATAATCACTCGCGCCCAGGCGCATCGCCTGCACCGCCACCTCGGCGTCGCCCTGCCCGGTCACCAAAATCACCGGCACCGTGAGTCCGCGCGTCGTGCGAATCTCCTTCAGCAAATCGAGCCCATTGTCGCCCGGCAGACAGTAGTCCACCAGCACCACGTCGTAATTCGCCGCCACACCGACACTCGCCGGCAGACGCGCCAAGGCCTCGGCCGCCGTGGCCACCACCTCCAGCCGCATCCGGGACGCGGATTGCGCCAAATGGCGGCGCGTGAGATCAGCGTCGAGGGCGTGATGCTCAGCGTAAAGCACCCGCAGCGGGCCGGACGAAATCAATTTCTCGGCGCGAAACCGGACCAGCGCGGCGACGAGCGTGCCGCCGAGATGTGCGGTGTAATCAGTGCGTTTGGCCACGTAATCGTTGGCGCCGGCCTTGAGCGCAGCCACGGCCGTGCGTTCATCCCCACTTCGCGTCAACACCACCACCGCGAGATTAAGCCGGCGTTCCCGCACCTCGCCGACGAGATCCATGCCGTTGCCATCCGGCAGATCGAGATCACTCAACAAAAGATCAAAACGATCCGCCTCCACGAGCAACGCTCGCGCCGCCTTGAGCGTCGGGACAATTTCCACGATCCAATCGCCATCGTAGCGCAGCAGACTCCGGCGGGCGAGATCGGCATCGACCGGATTATCTTCAACGTAAAGAACTCTCATCATGTCGCGCGCCTATGATTTCAACGGACGATTAAACACCGTCCAATAGAGTTCGATTTGCGCGGCAACTTCCATGAATTTATCAAACTCGACTGGTTTGACGATGTAGGAATTGGCCCCGAGACCATAGGCGGTTTTCACGTCGCTGTCCTCGCCGGAAGTCGTCAGCACCACCACCGGAATGGCGCGAAACGTGGGATGTTCCTTAAGCCGCCGGAGCACCTCGAGACCGCCGACCCGCGGGAGTTTCAAGTCGAGCAGAATTACCAAAGGCAGCGGTTCCCCCGCCTCCCAGCGCGGAATAAAAGCGAGTGCCTCCTCTCCATCGCGCGCGACGACCACAGGATTTGTGATCTTGCGACGCTTGAAGGCCCGGAGCGTGAGGTCGACGTCCATCGGATTGTCTTCGACCAGTAAAATGGGACTCGGATTCATCAGTGAGGTACGGGGGGGTATGGGGTTAAGCCGGATCGGAATGAACAATCACACGAGCGGGGTTGAGCCCGCTGCAATGGGTAATTCAAGAAAGAAGGTCGCGCCCGCGCCCAGCTGACTCTCCGCCCAGGCCCGGCCGCCCATGCGTTCCATCGCCTTGCGGACAATCGCGAGGCCCACGCCGGTGCCGGGATATTCTTCGGCGCGATGCAGCCGCTGAAAAATCTCGAAAATCCGTTCGCCGAACTTCGGATCGAACCCGGGGCCATTATCCCGCACCCACAGCACTATCGCGCTCCCCTCGACCCGACCGCCGATCTCAATCAGCGGGTGCGGGGTCTGGCGGGTAAACTTAATGGCGTTGTCGATGAGATTGCGCAGGGCCATCGCAAGCCCATGGGCATCGGCCATCACGCGAATTTCCGGCGGCACTTTTACTTGCAGCGCAATCCCGCGAGTATCGACGTCGTTCGCCCAAATCGAAATGAGCCCGCCGACCACTTGCGCGGGCGAGACCTCGATGTGCTCAATCGTGTGCCGCTCCAGTTTTGAATAATCGAGGAGATCGTCGATCAACTGATTCATCTGCCACGTCGAGTGGCGAATGTTGGCGAGAAAAGTGCGCCCCTCGCCATCCAGTTTGTCCGCATAATCCTCGAGCAATAAACGACTGTAGCCATCCATGCCGCGCAGCGGCGCTTTGAGATCGTGCGCGACGGCGTAGGTAAAAGTTTCGAGCTCCTTATTTTTTCGCGCGAGCTGGAGCGTCCGCTCTTTGACGCGTTTTTCGAGGTCGGTGTTGAGCTGCCTAACCGCCTCTTCCGCGTGTTTGCGTTCGGTGATTTCGAGGGAGATGACAAAAAAACCTGTGACCGCGCGGTCCGCATCCAGATCCGGCACGAGTGAAACCAGCCAGTGCGCCACTCCGCCGACCAGTGTCCGGGTCTGACTTTCGAAAATGGGGCGCCCACCGTCGAGCACCCGATGAATATCCGGTTCAATATTTTTAAAAAAATCGACGCCAAGGACTTCGGGCATGGTGCGGCCAATGACGGATGACCGCTTCTTGCAGTAAACCCGCTCATACTGATCGTTGACGAAAAGGTACCGGAGATTTCGATCCAAATGGGAAACCGGACCCGGCAAACTATTCGTGATCAATCGCAACTCGCGTTCGCGGTCGTACAGCGCGGCTTCGGTCTCTTTACGCTCGGTGATGTCCTGCGCGGTGCCGGTCGCACCCTGGATTCGACCTTGCTCATCGCGCAACACGACCGCGTTGAACCGCAACGGCACGAGCGCGCCATCCTTGCGCACATGAAACGTTTCATGAACAAAATTAACCGCACCCGACTGAATGCGTTCGAACATTTCCTGGCCAATCCTCGCCTGCTCCGGAAGTTCAAATTCGACAAACGAGCGCCCAATCATTTCGGCGGGATCATACCCGTAGATCGTCCGGGCCGCACCATTCAAAAACGACCAACGACCATTCAAATCCACACTCCAAATCAGGTCGCGGGAGCTTTCAACCAAGGTGCGATACGTGAGCTCGCTTCTTCGTAGCGCCTCTGCAGATAGATATTCTCCGGTCGGCATGATTTGGTTCTAAGCGCCCTTCACTGTGAGCCTCCGTTTTCCAGTTGCGAGCCTGTTCGCAATCGATGCCCACGTCATTTTTTATCATCCTCACCCTGATCGCCGTCCTTTCCTTCGGTCGACCATCCGCCGATCTGACGTGAATAGAATTCCCTGCCCGACGAAACCAATTTAAAGTCCTCTTCATCGCCATGAAACGATCCTCCATCAACCGCGCCTACCGGGAAGCCCTCGCCGTCTTCGCGCGCACGGGTTGGGCGCTTCCACCACAACCGCGCTGGGACGTGACCGATTGTGGCAGCGGTGACTTCGACCGTTACGGACTGGTGCTCGTCAATCTCGCCGACGAACCAGAATACTGCGAAAAACTAATCTACCTGCGCCTCGGCCAAACCGTACCGGCGCACACCCACCGCATAAAAAAAGAAGACATCATCTGCCGGCGCGGCGAAGTCATGATGCAGTTATGGTCCCGTCCGCCGAGGACCGCCGTGGCGAACGCTCCACTCCGCATCAAACGCTCGGGCGACTGGACAATCATCACCGAAGGCAAACCTTTCGCCCTTGCCGCCGGGGAACGCGTCACCCTCGTCCCGGGCGTCTATCACTCGTTCTGGCCCAGCCAATCCGACACGATCATCGGCGAAGTTTCCACCGCCAATGACGATGCCCAGGACAACATCTTCGCAGACACATCAGCCGCGCGCTTCCCACCCATTGAAGAAGATGAACCTGCGGCGGTGCGACTGGTGAGTGATCACTGAGCCTGGAGTGGCCCAGTTGAATCGGTCGTAACGCGGCCTCCGGACGCGTTTTCTCGCGCACGCCCTGCCCCTCCGCGCCTACTCTGACGGCTGAAGCACGCAGTATTGGCGGCGGCACTCTATAGTTCGACTAGCGCCGCCGTTGTACTCAGCGCCAGACGAGTTAACGCTAAATCCTCTCTCGCCCGAAATCGATCAGCGGTGCATCGCTCCGCCCCACCCCATGCTCAAACAACCCCTCGTCTCGCATATTTTCACCGCCGATCCGTCGGCCCATGTCTTTGCCGGGCGCATCTATATTTATCCCTCCCACGACCTCGATGTCACCGTGCCGGAGAATGATCTCGGTGATCAATTCGGCATGACCGACTATCACGTGCTTTCTCAATCCCATCCGGAACAGCCGGCCACCGATCACGGCGAGGCGCTGCATCTCCGGGATGTACCGTGGGCCTCCCAACAACTTTGGGCACCCGATACGGCGTTCCGCCATGGGCGTTACTACCTTTATTTTCCGGCGCGGGATAAATCCGGGATCTTCCGCATCGGCGTCGCGACCTCACATCAGCCCGAAGGTCCATTCAAAGCGGAGCCCGCTCCCCTTCAAGGCAGCTTCAGCATCGATCCCTGCGTGTTCCGGGATGATGACGGGGAATATTATCTCTACTTCGGCGGCATTTGGGGCGGTCAACTCCAATGCTGGGCCACCGGAACCTTCATCGCCGCCGCGAAAGAACCACTTGATGACACCCCGGCGCTCTGCCCCAAAGTCGCCAAGTTGACGGCCGATATGCTCCAATTCGCCGGGCCACCGCAGGATGCTCTCATCATCGACGACCAAGGCACACCGCTACCGGGCCGCGACACCGAGCGCCGCTATTTTGAAGGACCCTGGATGCATAAATACCAGGGAAAGTATTACCTCTCGTACTCCACCGGCGACACACATTTTCTCGTCTACGCCACAAGTGACAAACCGACAGGCCCCTTCACGTTTCGCGGCCGCATCCTCAATCCCGTACTAGGTTGGACCACACATCACTCGATCGTCGAATTCGGCGGCCGTTGGTGGCTTTACTACCATGATGCCTCGTTGTCCGGCGGCGTCACGTACAAGCGCAGTGTTAAAGTGCAGGAGCTCTTCTACGAAGCCGATGGCTCGATTCGACTGATGGAACCGTGAGGTTCCGCGCTACTTCCCGTGGCTAACCTTACAAAATAGAATCAAAAACCCGGAAGTTCACACCGCTCATTGGATTCATCAAGGGATGAATCTTTGAAAGTGCGGCTTTGCCTCATCGTCTCCGCCCATGGGTTTCTGCGGCCTGCCACTCGCAGGCAGAACACACCAATCAGCGATCAGCCGACTCCCCGGAACCTAAACCGAAGACGATGAGTCGAAGGGGGGGATTCTAAAGTTTCGCCTATCGGCGAAACTCATTAGCGGTCACCTCCTCTAGCGTGGGTTCTGGTCGAAGCTCACTTTGCCATCACCCATCGAAAACAGCGAGGAACCAACCGTGAGCGATTCGCCGGCCCGCGCGGATTCTGTTTTCTCCGCAGGAGCTTGAGCATCGGCGGACGTCGATTGGTCTCCCGCTCACCGCCCTCCGGGGCTTGCGCGTCAGCGGATTTGTCCGTACTTGTTTCTGCCTCCGATGAAACGCTCATTTGGCGGGGAAACCTCGATCCTCATCTTGCACGCCACCGCGGGCGCCGGCCACACCCGCGCCGCCCAGGCCATCGCCGCCGCACTCAAGCCGTCCGGGAATAGCCATCAAGTGGTCGACACCCTCGACTGTACGTCGCCGCTATTCCGGCG
Source organism: Verrucomicrobiota bacterium (assembly GCA_025362555.1). GTDB lineage: Bacteria > Verrucomicrobiota > Verrucomicrobiia > Opitutales > Opitutaceae > Lacunisphaera. The sequence goes on along the minus strand of JANYFP010000082.1, from coordinate 8,765 downwards.
CATGTACGTCAAATCCTACATCAGTCTCGTGCAAACCGCCCCGGAACTCTGGGGCTACTTCTACGACAAATCTGATGTTGTCCCCTCGCCCGACAGCAAGCGCGCCCGCGCCCGACTTGCCTTCGACAAACTTAATTCCCGGGCCTTCAAACGGCTCCTCGACGAGACCAAACCGGAGGTGATCATCTGCACGCACTTCCTGCCGCTCGAACTCCTTTCCGATTTGAAAGGCCGGGGGAAACTGAACGTACCGGTGCACGCGGTGATCACAGACGTGAGCCCACACGCGTTTTGGGTTTATCCGCACATCGAACACTATCACGTCGCGACGCCCTCCGCCGCCCGGGAACTCGCCCGCAAAGAATTTCCCGCCGAGCGAATCAGTGTGACCGGCATTCCGGTCGACCCGATTTTCGCGCATCGCACTCCCGCCGCCGAGGCGCGCGCAAAACTGGGACTCCCGGAAAAACCCACCGTGTTGTTGCTCTCCGGTGGCTTCGGCATCGGCCCGATGAAACAAATGCTGGCTTCATTCAGCGAAAGCCAGAGCAACCTTTCCCTCGTCGTCGTCGCCGGGAAAAACGCCGAACTGGAGCAGGCCTGTCAGGCCCTCGCCGCGAAATTGCCGGTGCCAGTGAAGGTACACGGCTTCGTCACCCACATGCACGAATTAATGGACGCCGCGGATCTCATCGTGACCAAACCCGGCGGCCTCACCACGACTGAAATCCTCGCCAAGGGAAAGCCCATGGCCCTCGTCGCCCCCATTCCCGGACAGGAACAACGCAACTGCGAATACCTGCTCGAAGCCGGCGCCGCAGTGCGCTTGTACGACGTCGGTGATGCCGCCTATTCCCTCGAAACCTGGCTCGCGGATGAACCCCGCCTGAAACGCATGGCGGCGGCCGCCCGGGCCATTGCCCAACCGCAAGCCGCCAAGGAAATTGCCGCCGCTCTCATCGCCCGGCTGGGAAAAAAATCCGGATGAAATTGACGCGGGCGTTCGCGGGCGAAATCACTCGCGCCACATCCCCCAAAAGCCCGAGGGCACCCCGCCCACAAAATCCGCCAATTGGATTTGTTTCAAATGCCCCGGGGATATTTACTTATCACCGCCACCTTGACCACTCGCAGCGAAGATTTTTTTCAGACCGTCGTCGATGACGCCTGGCAAGGCGCGCAAGGCTATCATTTCTCCGGCCGCCTCACCGAAATCCACCCGGCTCCGCTCGAAAACAGCAGTCGGCTCAAAGCGCTTTATCGCAATATCCGGATGCTCTTCAACAGCGGCGAGCCCGGACTGGTGACGTGGCGCGTGGCGGACAAAGCGTGGACCTTACGCGTCGACGATCACGGCTATTGGGAACTCGCCGACAACCAGTCGCTCGACTTGAAAGCGGGCTGGCATGGCATCGAGACCGAACCCGTCGCGAGCAGCGCCGCCGGTTTTCTCGTGGTCGATCCGCGCAATCCGATCGGAATCATCTCCGACATCGACGACACCATTTTAATCAGCGACGTGCTAAGCAAACGCGCGCTCCTAAAAAACAGCCTGACCGTGTCGCCGGAAAAACGCGAAGCCGTACCCGGCATGGCAGAGCTCTATCAAAAATTGGTGCTGAAAAATCCGGCCCCGGAGGCCACGGCAATATTTTATCTCTCCTCCAGTCCGCGCCAACTCACCGATAACCTGCGCCGGTTTTTATCGGTGAACGGTTTTCCGCGCGGCGTGCTGCAACTGAAGAAAATTTCCCGCGAAGGCGGCGACTCCACGGGAGACCATCAGGCCTACAAATTGCGCCACCTCGAAACGATTCTCGCCGCCTTCCCCCAACTGCGTTTCCATTTTTTCGGCGACGACGCCGAGAGCGACCCGGAAATTTACGCGCAAGTGCAGAAGAAATATCCCGAGCGAGTCGCCGGCATTTGGATTCGTCACCTCAATCCTGATCCAAAACGCGCCACCTATCCCGGTCAGCACGCCATGAGTGAATTGATCCCGCGACTTCCCGAGTAATGCGGGGCGCCCGATGAGAACTGCGTGGTTTTTCGGCAACTAAATCGTGTAGCCAGTCATTTCGCCGACAAGCGCGGCCCCAATGTGGCCCGGCAAGTGCTATTCAATTTATTTTACCTTTCGACGCGCCCGGTTGAGTCGATTGGACAGTAACCAATCCAACCTAACACCCGGATTTTCACTCTCCTAGCCCGAGCCCGCGTATTTCCTAACCCATTTACGGAACATCATGAAAACTTTTTTTCTGTTGCTGGGTTTTCTCGCCTCCCTGGCGCCGGTGCAAGCCGGCCTGCCGTTTTTTTCTTACCTGCGGCAAACCGCTACCGACGGCGACGCGGAATCCCAATTGATTCTGGGTCTAGCCTACCGCGACGGCTGGGACGGAACCATTAAAGCTGATTCATACGTCGCCAAATGGCACACGCTGGCGGTCGAACTGCATGACCAACGACCCAATCTTTTACTGCGCCGGCTGCTGCAGCAATCAGAACACATCACGCAGGATAACGTGACCGCACAAAAATGGCTCAGCCTCGCCGCTCAGCAAGGCGATGACTACGCCCGAGTGATCCTCGGCGAAATGTTACTGGAAGGAGATGGCGTCGTCGCCGACTGGATCAATGGCGCCGACTTGCTTCGGAAATCCGCCGCCACTGGATTTGTCCCGGCGCAATTTCGCATGGGCCTGGTTTATTTGGTCGGCGGAAAGACGACGCCAAAAGATGAAGTCGAAGCGCTGGCGTGGTTCATTGTGGCCGCTGAATCCGGCTCCAAGGTGGCGAAGGAATTTCGTGACGAGCAAACCCAGTTACTCGGCCGCGAGGTTGCCCATCTCGCGATCAAACGCAGCCGCCTCCTGCTCATTCGTACCGGCAACAACGCCCAAAATACTGCCGAACAGAACGGTCCAAGCGAACATGCGCGCTCGTAAGACTTGAGACTCCTCTCCCCTCTACCCGCTCAGTCGTGCACTGGAAACGACGATCAACGAGGCAGTTGAAAGACCCGGACCTACTCTGATTCAGGTTGAGGTTTCACTGAATCTTTCCCGAAAAAAATCATCTAAAAGCTGCGGACGGCTGGCATAGCGCCTGCTTATTTAAGTCTGTCTCGTACGCCTAGCGGCGAGACTTGGGGTAAGTTAGAAATCAATGGGCGGACCGCTTAGGGGTAGGCGGTCCGCCCTCCCATTTTAAACCTTCGAGCAGGGAGCCAGTTTACTCCCCGCACCCTCACCATTATTTCCCGCCGGAACCGCCGCCGCGTTTCTTCGGGTTGAGCAAACACCACCCGTTCCTCGCTGGGCGCGAGGACAAATGTGCGCGGAGCAGGAACAGAAACAATGCGACGATGGCCCACGCGCGAGCGCTGCGGTTAAACCCGACGCGACGTCGAGCAAGGAGTCACGCGGATTAATCATGATCGCGCGCGGCACGGGTTGAACTGAAAATGGAGTTGGCATCGAGATAAGAAGAATGCGCACAGGTTGATTTATTCCTCCCGGTCTAATCGGGCCGATTCCCGGCGGAAATATCGGTAGCCCGCGAACGCCAGGAGCACGCAAACGAGCACGAACATTTCCCGGTCCATCGCACCACCGCCTCCATGACTGATGTGCGCCGCCGGTGCCGCGTAAGTCGGGTTCTGTGCATCCATCCGATAGTTTTTGATCGGCGCAGATGAGCGCACGGTTTGCGCCGCATGCTCATTCGCCGTCCGCTGCTGATTGCGCCGCTCGATCCCCCGCTTTGCAAAACTCTCGTCGCTCATCACGACCATCGCCGTGTGATCAGTGACAATCTGATAGCTGACGCCGAGGTTCGTAATCGCGTCCTTGGTTTCATTGGCGGGAGTGACGCCCAGCATTTCCTTCTGCTCGATCTGCTCAATCTGCGCCATGGCCCAAAGCCGTTCGATCTCCGGATTATCCGTATCGACCGCGGGAAAATCAAATTTCGTCGTGTACGTTTTATCTTCGCCAGTGAGCTTGGCCTGGAGCGTCACCGTCGTCGGTCCGGTGCCTTCGTAACGACCGAAGATCACCAACTGCTGTCCACGGTAGATCTTATCCGGCATATCGCCGGTGGTATCGGTGACGCGTCCGCCGTTAAACTTGAAACTGGCTCCGTGCATCGACTCGAACGCTATTTTTGATTTGGCCAATAACAGTTGGCCGACGATGTCGTCGTCATTGGAAACCGGAGCGTAAAAACCACCCGTCGTATCCGCGATGAGACGCAGCAGCGGCCAGTTGGCGCTGTTGCCCATCAAGAAACCGAAGACGCGGACGTCATATTGCTTGAGCAGTTTCGCAAACTCGGCGGGTTGGACGAGACCAACGTTGGCCACGCCATCGGTGACAAGCACGAGGCTCGTCGCCCGGTCGGCGTTGAGATCGCGCAGACCTTCGGCTATGCCGGAATAAAGATCGGTGCCACCTTCGACGTGAAGGCCGGAAATCTTTTCAAGCGCCTGCTTCACCGCCTCGGGAGTTGCCGGCGTCCACGGGAAAAGTTCACGCGCGTGATCGCTAAATGCGACCAGGCGAAAACGATCCTCGGGGCGCATCTTGCCCAGCGCTTGACCCACGCCACGACAGAGCGTGCCCAGCTTGCCCTGCATCGAACCTGAAATATCGAGAACATAGACGAAGTCCGCGCCATGCGTGATCGGCTGTAGATCGATCCCCGGCGTGACCACCATCATAAAAGTACCGGGCTTGTCGGCACTGGCGCGGTACGGAATAACTTCGACGCGGCCCGGCAGGTTTTCCGCGAGGCGATAATAAAAAATAAAATCGCGATCGAGTTTCGCGCCCTGCCGAGTGAGCGAAAGTTTGTAGTGGCCCTCATCGATCTTCTGCGTGCTAACCGCCGTCTCAAAGCCTGGCACCCGCACGTCGGCGACCGGCACTGCGGACTTTAGTTCGACATTGACGAGCAACTCGCCGCCGACCTCCGGACTCGAGGTCCAGAAATTTTTCGCGATTTCGTCCGTGCCACCATCTTCAAGCGGGTACAGGTAGCGCCCAACTCCCGTGTCGATCTCGAGCGGCTGATAGTAGACAAACCGAAGCTTCACCTCGGCGTTGGCGCGAACCGGCGCGACTTTGAATTCGTAAGTCTGATAACTATTCTTCGTCGCGAGACCGGTGTCGTGGCCTTGGGATTTTTCACCCTCGTACGCGGCCTCGGCCTCTTTTTTCGGCAACACTTCGCCGTGCAGGGTGCGCTCACCAGTGGTAATCGTGACCTCGGAGAGCGAAGCGCTTTTCGGCACGGGAAACGAATAGACTGCTTCAAGATCCTGCGCGTTGGGATTGAAAAAAGTCTGCAACACTTCGGTCTGCGCAAAGCCGTTATTGATGACGACATTCACTTGGTGGCTGCGGATTTGAATCGGCGCATTAACCGCCCCAACAGGGGTGAGGATGCCGCCGGCAAAAGACGCCAAAGCGCCGAGTGTAAGGCCGGACAACGCGGTAAGAATTCGAGTGATTGATTTCATGGAAGGAGATAAGGAGAGCGGTTTCAGGTGCGATCAGAGGGATGAGTGCAGCGGACACGGGCCGGTGCGGGCAAAGGGGCGCGGTCGTAAGTGCCGAGCACGCGATCCCAAAAGAACTCAACGATCGCGTAGTTGCCGTGGTGATGAACGTGGTGCCGCAGGTGAAGGGCGCGTTTGCGTTGAAACCACGCGAAGCGCGACCAACGAGACCCGTTGAGGTGGTACTGCTGGTGCAGATGAAGGTGCCACCAGATCGTCAGCCCGAGCGCGGCGACATGCAGGAAAAACCACGTCCACGGCATCAGCCACGCCGCCAAGGCCGTGAGCGGTGCCAGTGGAATAACATAATACCACAACACATGGCGTTCCGCCTCGACCCACGTGTCACTGGTTAGGTTGTTCGCCCGGTAGTCCGCGTGGTGACCATGCAGATGGTTAGAATAAATCGCCGATAGCCGTGGCGCATGACCAAACCACCGATGAAACAGCACTTGAACAAATGTGGTACAATAATACGTGCCAACCGGCACGGCCACCGCGCCAAAAATCCACATCGCCGTGCTCATGATTGCTCCTTCGCGGGAAGTTCGGCGCGAGCCGGAGCGGTGAAAAAAAGATGCAGCGAATGCAAGGTCGCGGGCACCAGTTCAATCGCCTGACCACGCAAATCTCCAGCGAGAACCCCGCCCATATCACCGCTGAGCCCATGCCGGATCGTGGACTTCATCACCTGCCTCACCGTGCGATCAGGCGCTTGGTTCATTTTTTCTGGCAAAATTTCCTCGAGGGTGGGCTGGTACGCGAGCGGATCGCGCGTCAGATAGTGATAGGCAAATTTCGCCACGGTCAGCCCACCCGCATCCACGCCGGCGAGACGCGCGCCGGTGAAGGCGACTTTTACCAGTGACTCGGGATCACCCTCGCGCACTCCGTTCAGGTCGTGCTTAAAATCACGCACTTCACTGCGGACCTCTCGGCGGATAATCACTCCAACATCCGCCGGGGATTTGAGCTGCGCCAGTTCGCTGAAAAGCCCATCGGGCTGCGCGGGCGCTTGCTCAACGCCCCACCAAGACCGGGCCGCGGAGTCGTCAGTGGCCAGTGGCCGAGCGGCGGCGCTGGACTTGTCGGCCAGAGCGACCGACACGAGCAGAACAAATGGAAGCAAACGTACGGAACGGGAGTAACAGGTAATTTTCATAGGCGATTGGATTCGCCACTCCAATTGCTTGCGATGTGCCAATCATCGCCCCGCGAACTTAAGCCGCTGACAACCAATGCATTGTTTTTAACCGCCCGTTTTAATTACCTCGCCATATAATCAAAATATGTCACTCAACTATCAAATTATGTCCGATACGTCGCTTTTCTCACCCACTGATCGAGCGTTCGCCGAAGCCGTGCAGGCCTTAAGCCTGGCCAATCCGTTTACCCCGGCCCGCATCGATTGGGAGCGGCGTGCGCTCGGAGCCGACTTCAAAGATGCGGGCGCGGAATGGAATCGGTTGGCCCCCTCGGAACAAGCGCATCCCAATATCGGGTTGATTACCGAGCGCGTCAGCGCATTGATTTCCCGCTTAGTCAAGGCCTGGCCCATTACGACGATCCGCCGGGTCTCGCGCGCGGATGCCCGGCTGTTTTCCAATCTGGTTTTGTTTGAACTTTATTTGCGGTATAGCGCACGGTTTGATGAAGTCACCCGCGCTTCCCTCGCCGGGGCGGGAGCCGCTACCCGCCGGTTGGCTTTCTACGCGGAGTTCCAACGCGAGGTCGAGCGGCACTTGCGCCAGCCGGGACTCACCATGCTGGAGGAAAGCCCACCCGAACACATCTTCGCCTGCCTTTTCCAACTGCGACGCGCCTTCCATCACATTCATCGCTCGCTCGTGGGCGGTTCACCTGCACTCGCCCGCCTGCGCGCAGCCATCTGGGAATCCGCTTTCACCCGCGATCTCGAACTCTACCGCCGCGTCCTCTACGCGCGCATGCATGACTTCACCACCGTCATCACCGGTTCCTCCGGCACCGGCAAGGAACTCGTCGCCCGCGCCATTTCCCTCGCGCGCTACATCCCTTTCGATCCCAAGCAGGGCGCGTTTGCGACGGACTTTGTAGAATCATTTTATCCGCTCAATCTCTCCGCACTCTCCCCGACGCTGGTGGAATCGGAGCTGTTCGGCCACCGCAAGGGCGCTTTCACCGGCGCATTGCAAGACCACGCGGGCTGGCTGGAGACGTGCCCACCCGAGGGTACCGTGTTCCTCGACGAGATCGGCGAGGTCGAGCCCGCGATTCAGGTGAAACTGCTCCGCGTCCTGCAGGCCCGCACGTTTCAGCGGCTGGGCGAAACCAAGGTGCGGCACTTTCGCGGAAAAATCATTGCCGCCACCAATCGTGATTTGCCCGCTGAGATTCGTGCGCGTCGTTTTCGCGAGGATTTTTATTACCGGCTTTGCTCGGATCAAATCCGCACCCCGTCACTCCACGAACAGCTCAAGGAAGCGCCCGCGGAACTGACGCCGCTCGTGGCCTTCATCCTGACCCAACTCGTCGGCGAGCCGCATGCGGCCGATCTTACCACGGGGCTCGTGCGCTGGATTGAAACCAACCTCGGCAAAGATTACGCGTGGCCCGGCAACGTGCGCGAACTCGAACAGTGCGTCCGCAATTTAATGCTGCGCGGCGCGTACGTGCCCGCCGGCCCGCTCGCTGCGCCGGCGACGGATGATTGGAATGAACTGATCGGTCGCGGTCGATTGACCGCCGAGGAATTGCTCACGCGCTACACGCGGGTCGTGCACACCCAGAGCGACGGCAACATTGAGGAAACCGCGCGAAGGCTGAACGTCGATCGTCGCACCGTAAAAGCGCGAATCATCGGCAGTCGTTAGCGCCACTCACGCGAAGTGTGGCGCATTGATTCCCAACCGCTGCCTTATCTCCGAAAATAGGCCAGCGTGCTCGCACGCGCTCCGACATTCCCTCTCGCCTTCACCTGCTATTCTCCCCCTTCGCCCTCAATCCGTGCGTGCCAGCACGCTGCCTACACCCAAAAACACTCCCGCCAGCAGACGACAGGATCGTTTTAATCGCAGGATTTCGGCCCAGCAGCAGATCCAGTCATATAATTAGCGCAGACTGAAAGTCGCTATCATAGGCACCTCGCCCTTCAGTAACGGCAATCGATCCCCCGTGCCCCGTTCCCCGACCGCCCCGTTCATGAAAATAGCATTCAAATTCC
>JANYFP010000067.1 GCA_025362555.1 Verrucomicrobiota bacterium | reverse complement strand
CACGTTGCCGCGTTCCACCGGCAGGCTCTCACGGATTCGCTTCAGATGCCTTTCAGTTAATTCCATCGCTCCGGTCTACAATCCCCTCCTGGCTTGGCAATAGTGTTAACAGGCCCTAGCGCAATGGCGTCGAACGCCACTTTCACCACGTCATCTGTTTTGCCTGAGGCAACCAGATCGAAAACAATTTTCGCCAACCGGACAACATCACCGGTGCAGGGCCCGGCGATCGCCACAATATCGGCGCCGTACGGGAATCGGGCGAGTCCACCGATTTTGGCGCGCCGTGCAATCCAGTCCGTCAAATGGGCCGGGGCGATCGCGCGGACTTCCATTTGGGTGAGCTGTTTGAAAAAAGCGGCGTCGGGCGAAGTCATCCACTTGACGAGGCGGTGATCAGAGCCGGAAAAAAGAAAGTTTACGTTGCGATGGCCCTGCACGATGCCGCGTAATTGCCAGGCGGCCCGCTCGCCCATCAAGATCTGGATGTCCTGAAATTCGTCGAAGCAGATCGTCCACGGTTTGTCCATGATGCCGGCTTGCTCGTTCAAATAGTTGAGTACGTCCTCCAGGGTTTGCGTGCCTTGATCCGGTTTGAGCTCGCCGGAAAGGGTGATCTTTCCGGCCGCCAGCACGACGGTCTTGAAATGTTTTTTGGCGATGCCCAGCACCTTGCTTAAAAGTCCGTCGTTCTCCGCTTGCGGCGCTGATTCGAGCAGTTTCCTCGCGAGTTCCGGCAGGCTGGCGGCTTTGGATACGTCGCAGTAAAGAAAAGCCGCACCGGCTTTCTTGGCCGCATTTTGCATGAGCGAAGTTTTGCCCATGCGCCGGCGGCCATGAACCAGCATGCGGCGGTTGCGCTCGCTCATGAAGGTGACCAGTTGCGGTAACAAATCCTCGCGGTCCGTGAAGGACCAGCGGTCGCTCGGTGACTCAAAATAGAACGGATTACTGGCCTTGCTCATGGCGTCAGCGTGGCCAACGCCCAGGGCGGGTCAATTCGATTACGCATCGGTGCGTAACGCATCGGTGCGTAACGCATCAGTGCGTAACGCACGCGTGCGTTATGACGCCCGCCGGTTCCGATCCCGTAGGTTGCGCGCTCGCCGCGCAACGATCGAACTGTGGCGTGACAAGCACGCCACCTGCTTGCCCCTTCAAGCCGACTGTTTCGGTCACAAGTTCAGCCGGACGGGCGTACTGATTTGGCCTTCGAAGGTGGCTGTCTGTGGGATTGACGCGCCGGGTTTTGCGGCATGGCATTTGTTATGTCTACCTCCCGTTACAACGACGAGATTGTCATCTCCTGGCCTGAGCTGCATCGCGATGCGCGCTACTTGTCCAAACTGCTGCACTCGCAGGGCACGTGGAAGGGGATCATCGCGATCACGCGCGGCGGTCTTGTGCCGGCAGCGCTCCTCGCCCGCGAACTCGAGATCCGGATCATTGATACCGTCTGTGTTTCCAGCTACGGCACCGAGGGTGGAGCCGGCGCGGAGCAGAAGCAGAGTGAAGTCCGGGTGATCAAGGGCGTCGAAGGCGATGGTGCGGGTTATCTGCTCGTGGATGATCTCGTCGATACCGGTCGTACGGCGCAGGTCGTGCGGCGGTTGTTGCCGAAGGCTCACTTTGCCACGCTCTACGCCAAGCCGGCGGGGCGCCCGCTCGTTGACACGTGCGTGAAGGAGTTCAAGCAGGAGCAATGGATCTTTTTCCCGTGGGACATTGAGTACCGTTTTGCGCGTCCGATCAAAGACGGTGGCGGGATGAGCGCCGCACCGTTTTGATTTCTAGCGGTGATGAGTCCGGGAAAGTCGCTCGCGAAGGAATTGATTCAGCCTTCAAATTCGTCTATCTGATTATTTTTAATTCCCGCTATGATCACAATCCCCGCCCGGCCAAAAACAGTTAATGAGTATATCAAAGCCGCGACGCCGGAAGCGCGGAAGAAATTGCGCGAGATGCGGGCGTGTATCCGCGCCGTCGCACCTGGAGCGAAGGAGGAGTTGAAGTGGAGTATGCCTTCGTTTTCGTACCGGAGGATTTTGGTCGTGTACGCAGCTTTCAAAAAACACCTCGGCTTTTTTCCGACTTCTTCGGCCGTCCGGGCCTTCGCCAGCCAATTGAGTGGATATAAAACAGCGAAAGGATCGATTCAGTTTCCGCTGGATAAGCCGCTGCCGCTTCCCTTGATCCGAAAAATTGCCGCCTTCCGGGTGCGGGAAAGCAATGAGAAAGACGGCAAGTGGAAGTCGTAAGCGAAGTTCGAAATGCGGGGGCGTTTCGGGCGGCGCCTTTTGGATCGAAAGATGGGCGTCGTTAATTTTCCGCTCCGTTGAAGTCTATTGGGACAGCCTTGCGAATCGGGACCGCTAGTCCGTTCTGTTTGTCGGCTTCGGTGGTTGTTTAAAGAGCGAAGAAACGTGGGTTCATGAATGGGCGTGGTGAAGGTCGGTCGTTCAACGGTCGGCGTCGGTGGCGGCTCGGGCGATTCGGGTCTGCCGGCATGGGTCGTGGATTGCCTCTTTTGGACTTCGCAATTCATGGATTCGAAAGCATTCTTCTTCGACGGCTGCGCCAGTGGGGCAAAGCTTTCTTCCGATGGACAAACCGAAAACAAAATACCGTATCCCGATCATAGCCGCCCTTGTCGATACGTTTGGGCTCAGTCCGCTGTGGGCAATCGGGATCGCGCTTTTCTTGGTGGGTCTTTGCGTCGTGGCGACGGTTTGGGTGATCCGGTCCGCCCCGCCGCGGATAATTTTTATTACGACTGGTCCGATCGGCAGTTCGTTCGAGCGATTTGCCGACGCTTATGAAAAACTGCTCGCCCCTCACGGCGTCACGCTGGTGCTGCAGCCATCCGCGGGTTCCTTGGATAATCTCCAGCGGTTGCAGTCGGGCGCCGGCCGCGTCGATCTTGGGTTTGTGCAGGGCGGTCTGCCGAAGGATGCGAAAATCGATGGGTTGGAGTCGCTCGGGAGTGTCGCCTATCAGCCGCTTTGGGTGTTCTATCGTAATTCCACCCCGATCAGCCGTCTGGCCGAGCTCGCGGGAAAGCGAATTGCAGTGGGTGCCGAAGGCAGTGGGGCACACGCTCTCGCCGTTACGCTGCTGGCGGCCAACCGGATCAATGCTGAGACCGCGGTGCTCTCCGATCTCGATTCGGAAGCGGCGGCGACTGATTTGATTGCGGGCAAACTCGACGCGGTTTTTCTCATGGGAGATTCGGCGCCGCAGCAAACGCTGCGCAATCTGGTGCGCGTGCCCGGGATCCAATTATTTTCCTTCACGCAGGCCGATGCCTATGTCCGGCGATTTCCTTACTTGAGTAAGTTACAACTGCCGGAAGGCGCGATCGATTTCAGCAAAAATTTGCCCGCGCAGGATATCGCGTTAGTTGGACCTACGGTGGAACTCGTGGCGCGGAAGGGGTTGAATCCCGCGCTCTGTGATCTCCTCCTGGAAGTCGCGAAGGAAGTTCATGGTAAGTCGGGGCTGATGCAACGGCGCGGGGAATTTCCTGCGCCACTGGAGCAGGACATCGCGTTGAGTTCAGACGCCCTCAGCTATTACAAGTCGGGCAAGGGCTTTTTCTATCGGACGGTTCGCTCGTTCTGGCTCGCCAGTCTCCTGAACAGGATTCTCGTCGCCATTGTCCCGCTACTGCTCGTCGTTTTTCCGGTGATGCGTTTTTTTCCAGTCGTTTATCGTTGGAGTATTCAGCTGCGGATCTACCGGTGTTACCGACCACTCCTGCGTCTGGAGCGCAATGCATCGGCCTCGCTGACCAAGGAGCAAGTGCAGGATTTACTGCGGCAGCTTGATGAAATTGAGGAGAGCGTGAATCATCTGAAGATGCCCGTGTCATTTGCTTATCAATTTTATGCGTTGCGGGGTCACCTGGCTTTCGTGCGGGAGCGTTTGAAAGCGGCGATCCCGGCCTGAGCGAGTAGGGATGATGGCAGGTTCCTCGCTGTTTTCGATGGGTGCTGGCAAAGGGAACTTCGACCAGAAACCAATCCAGAGGAGGTGACCGCTAATGAGTTTCGTCGATAGGCGAAACTTTAGAATACCCCTTCGACTCATCGTCTTCGGTGTGGGTTCCGGGGAGTCTGCTGATCGCTGACTGGTGTGTTCTGCCTGAGATTAGCAGGCCCCAGATGCCCATGGGCGGAGACGATTAGGCGAAGCCGCACTTTCAAAGATTCATCCCTTGATGAATCCAATGAGCGGTTAGAAATTCCTAGTTTTCATTCGGTTTTGTAAGTCTACTCTGGAAGTAGCGAGGACCCTGATGGCATTGCCTCCCGTGGGGGTTGAGGCATGGAGTAGCGGTAGGGGTGGTTGTCCACAACCGCCTCAAGTTACGGTGGGCGATTGAGGGCAATGGCCCCTACCGCAGGCGTCTTTCACCAATCACCTCAAGCTTCTACACTTTACACCAAGTTCGCCAAGACCGCGAAGTGCGATCCTGCCGATGGGAGATTACTCTGCGTGCTTTGCGACCTTCGTATAAAAGCATTGGGCGTTTAGTTATTAGGCTCCGCTTAATTATTGCCCGGGATGCCTGCAAACTCGCCGATGGCGTCGGCCTCTTGGTAGACGGCTTCGTTCTCGGCTTCTTCCATCGGGGCGAAACGCTCGGCTTTGAATCCAAGTTCGGCCCCGGCGCAAAAGGGGTCGGGAGGATTGCGCAGCTCCTCGACCAAAAGATGGATCTCGGGATGGTTGTCGCCGGCACCGTTAACCACCGGTTTGCCGTCGACGATGTGCAGCGGTTTGCCGCGGCCGGGTGACATGGATCGCACCGTGTAGGTGACGCCCTTCACTGGCAACGCAGTGTACGCCGCCCGCGCCCACGCGGGGAAAATATCATCGACGCAGACTACTTTGGAACCGTTTTGCATGGCTGGGAGATAAGGACAGAAAGCACTGGGATCAACTATTCAACTGTGGTTTTCGGGGCTTTTGTTTTCGGGTCAGGGATAACCACTAATACTAATCGCCTCAAGCTTTTGCACTTTACACCAAGTCCGCCAAGACCGCGAAGCACGATCCAAATGGAGGTCACGATTAAGGATCAACTCTAAGCAATCCAGTTTGGTCACAGTCGGCACGTAGGACGCATAAACTGATTTCTCTTTTGAGACTTCTGTGCCTTTTGTGGCAATCGTATGCTCTGCGTGCTTTGCGACCTTCGTGTAAAAGCATCGGGAGTTTGGTATAAGGCGTAACGATTCAGCCTAAATTCCGCAGTCAGTTAACCGCTAATTTCCGCTAATCGGCGCTAATGCAGGCAATACTTGGCTTTCTTGCAGAAAGTTTTTGTTCACCGATCAGGTGAACCATTTTTTGGTCCAGTTCTTTTTGAATTTCTTGATTAGCGTCAATTAGCGTAGATGAGCGGTTTCTCATCTGAATTTTCCAGGTTCAGATGAGTGGGGTGGGATGCGGCCGGTTTGTCCGTCGTCAGCTGGACGAAGTCCGAAAGCTTCCTTCCATCAACCAACGGGATGATTCCGGTTTAGCTTAGGAACTGTTTGAAGGCGTGCATCACGCGCAGCGCCACGGACCAATTCCTCAGGTAATCGACTGCGACGGATTGATGCACGGCGATGATCAACCAGAATACAATCTGGTAATTTACCTTCGAGCATTTGTGTCGAAGATGGCGTTGGGCTATGAAAGCGCCCGGCCAGCCGCCGAGGAATTCCAAGAGGTGGAGCACCTGTTCGGGTTCGCGTTGTCCTTTTTTCCGGGCGCGATTTTTATCCCAAGCATAGGTGAAATAGGTGCTCGTTGAAATGGCCAGTGCATAGACTGCGAGGTATGCGGGCGAAATCACCGATGAGAGCTTCACGAGGGCGCAGATCGGTGCGCCCAGCAGAAACGCCAGAAGGAAAATCGCCTCGCTCGTGAACCGCCCGCCATCGTTCACGTGCACCGCTTTCTTCGCGCAGGGGCGATCCTGTTTGTCCTTGCCGAGCTCAAATTGAAGGTGGTCACCGACCTCAGGAATTTTGTGTCGCTTGGCAAAATCGCGCTGGTGCAGAAAAATCCTGTGGCCGTCGGATTCGACAAAGCCAAATCCGCGATCAGGATTCCAGTCGGTGATGTGTCCGGAGGGCATAGTGAGGGACAGAATTACGGGCAGGTCGTGCAAACCTGCAATCTCCACTTTTCATCGGCTGGGCGTCTGATGGCAGGAGGGGGAATCTTGAGTATAACTCTTTCCACGCCGCGTCCTGAAGCGCGTCGGAAGGACCGGGATTTCGCGCTAGGGTGAAGCCGGCTAATTTCAGGGTGTTGCGCCTGATGGTTTGGCTGGAATCCGATTTTGCGGTGAGGACCTCGCATGTTCGCTCTCGAATAAGAATGAATGATCAGTCGAAGTTGAAAATTTACTGATGCGGTGTAACCTCACGCGAGCTTAGCGGTCGTAGCTGGTGCACGGGCCCGCCTGGCATCCTCAACTCGCAAAATAAAATATTATGAAATCACTTCCACCCATTGCTGAAACCATTTCCCAAGGCGGCCGCGCCGGCTCCGTTGAAACGGCGGAGGAGGGATTTAACCTGCATTTCAAGTCTCCCTCCGCGACCAATTCCCAGGGATTGACTCCTGAGCATCTTTTCGGTGCCGCGTGGGCTGCATGTTTCAATGGTGCGGTGAAATACATCGCGAAAGAATCGGGCCACGCCGACGAAGGCATCACGGTGACCGCGCACGTGCAATTGCATCCGGAGGGGCCGCAACCGTTTTCCGTGGAGCTTTTGGTCAGCATACCCGATCTCGATGAACCAAAAGCGCAGCACGTCCTCGCGAAGGCTCATGCGATATGCGCTTACTCGAAGGCGACGAAGGGCAATGTGAATGTTAAAATCACGTTGGACTGAGCCGGCGCGGAAGATCGGGGCTGTTGCCGGCAGAGACTCGGGTCGGCCCTGCGCTTCCGGGCATTGATCGCGGCAGCGGCTAGATCGGAGCGGCGCCGCGACTTCCGCTCCTTCGGTTCACTTCCGGGTGGTGGAGCGCGACTTTTTCTCGGCAGAAAAAAGTTCGTGCTCAAGGCCGAACTCGACGAGCGCGAGGACGAAGAAACCGGGATACATTGATTTGCGGCTGGGCCACCAGACCGTTTTCAAACGGTCCAGCGCGAGCGAAATGCTGCCACCGCGCGCGCGGACGAAGAGGAGGAAATCATCCCGCAGGGTTTCGTCTTTGCGCAGCGCAGCGAGCAGCGGCGCGAGGCGGCGTTCCAGATAGCCGCGCTCCGCGGTGGTGACGAGAATCTCCTTTGGCATGAGTTTAATGAACTCCGCTTTTCCGTAAAAACAAATCTTAAAGTGGCTGCTTATAACAGTATAATAAAGTAACACTATTATATATCACTATTGGTTGCTTATGCCGGTCGGATCCGGGATGCTGCCGGGGCAATTAGGAAACAATCAACTCCTCGTCCCCGTGAATAATACGCTTATTTTCTACTCCGTTTTGCTTGGCGCCTTTCTGACGCTGGCCCTCGGTTACAAGTTTTTCATCCGCATACTCGGCATGGTCATCGTGCCCAATAATGGCGCAGGTATTGTTACGAAGAAATTCGGTCTGGGGGGCAAGAACACCACGTTGCCTGACGGCAAGATTGTGGCGATGGAAGGGGAGGCCGGTATCCAAGCCGACACCCTGGCTCCCGGTTTGCACTTCTGGCTCTGGCCCTGGCAGTATTCTGTCATCGTCGTTCCCTTTATCACCGTGGAAGAGGGGAAGATCGGTATCGTGGAAGCTCGCGACGGCGTGCCCCTTTCCGGTGGCCGGGTGCTCGCGAAACAGGTCGACTGCGATGCGTTTCAAAATGCGCGCGCCTTCCTGCAAAATGGCGGGCAGCGCGGGCCGCAGATTACGGTGATTCCTCCAGGCACATACCGGATCAACACCTCATTGTTCAGCGTCAGCGATGTTCCTGCGCTTGAAATTAAAGATAACCGGGTCGGGATCATCACGACAAAGGAAGGGCGCAGCCTGCCTACCGGTGAGATCGCCGGCATCAAGGTGGATGGTCATAATTCCTACCAGGATGGAGAGTCATTCATTGGGGCGGGCGGTTACAAGGGGCTGCAGGAGCAAGTCCTGTTGGCCGGCCGCTATTTCATCAACCCGCAGTTCGCGACCGTTGAATTGGTCGATATGACCGAGGTGCCAATCGCGCACGCGGGGGTCGTGATCGCTTACGTCGGCGAAGTCGGCAAAGACGTCACTGGCGAGGGATTCCGGCACGGCAATCTCGTGGAGAAAGGCAAGAAGGGTGTCTGGGCTGAACCGCTTGATCCCGGCCGTTACGCGATCAACCCGCGCACGCACCGCGTCGAGAATGTCCCGACGGCAAATGTCGTGCTTAATTGGGCGACCGGAAAAACGGAATCGCACAGGCTTGATGAAAAACTCTCCACCATTACGGTGCGTTCCTCCGATGGTTTTAAATTCAATCTGGATGTCTCCCAAATCATCCACATCCCGCGCAACGATGCGCCCAAGGTTATCGCGCGTTTCGGCAGCATGGTTAATCTCGTGACCCAAGTGCTCGAGCCGACCATCGGAAATTACTTCCGCAACGCCGCGCAAAATTCCGATGTGATCGAGTTTCTCAAATCCCGCACGGAGCGCCAGGCCGATGCCAAGAAGCAAATCGGTGAGGCGCTGGATGATTACAATGTGGGGGCCGTGGACACGCTCATTGGCGATATTGCGCCGCCGGACGAACTCATGAAGACGCTGACGGATCGCAAGATTGCGGAGCAGGAGAGGGTGACCTACGAGACCCAGCGCCAGGCCGAGATCGTGCGCAAGGAATTGCAACAGGCGCGCGCAGTGGCGGACACGCAAGCGAAGGTCGTCGACTCGGAGCGGAGTGTGGCGATTGCGGAGTTTGCGGCGCAGGCTTCGATCAAACGCGCCGAAGGTGAGGCGCGCGCCAAGACGGCGATTGCCGAGGCGGACGCGGCGGTGATCAAGATGGTTGGTGGCGCCGAAGCCGAAAAAACGCAGAAGATCGGTTTGGCCGAAGCCGCGGTCATCAAACAAAAAGTCGAAGCCACGAGTCGCGAAAACTTCGTTGCGATCGAGGTTGCCCGCGCGCTCGCCGGCAGTGGTCAGAAGCTGGTGCCGGACATCATGGCATCGGGTGTGAACGGCGGCGGTTCGACCATCATCGAAATGCTCGCGGCCAGTATGTTCCGGGATCAAATGAAAGCGCAGTCCATCCTGCCCGTGCCCGCCGGCAAAGGCTGACGAAGACGGCAGGTCGGGTGAAAGACCGGCCTCCCTTGCGCCACCTCGCCTTCATGGCGCGGTGGCGTTTTTATTTTAGCCCCGGAGCGTTCGCCAGCCCGCGTTGAATGGTTTCACTGAGCGCCTCAAAGGTGAAAGGTTTTTGGAGGAAACTCGCGAGGCCTTTGCCGGTGAAGCGCGAGATGGCTTCCTGCTCGTTGAAGCCGCTCATCAATACCACGCGAGCTGCGGGCCGGATCAGGCGCATTTCGGTGAACGCCTGTTCACCATCCAAGTGCGGCATCGTCAGGTCCATCAGGATGAAAGTAAATCGATCCGGTTCCGTGCGAAAAGCCTCCACGGCCGCACGCCCATCTGCGGCCGGCGCGGTTTCGAAACCCAGTTTGCGCAGCATCAACGCCGCAGTTGTGCGGATGGATTCTTCATCGTCGACGACCAGCACACAACCGTGGCCACGCCACGTTGATTTCGGCGCGTCGGGGATCGCGACTCGATCCGCGTCACCGGGTGCACAGGGGAAAAGCAACTTGAAGGTCGTGCCACGTCCGAGCTCCGAATAGATTTTGAG
>JANYFP010000062.1 GCA_025362555.1 Verrucomicrobiota bacterium | reverse complement strand
CCTCCGGTGATGAAATAGTGCTGCCCCTGAATAAACTCGGCATGGACGGTGCCGGACAAAAGCAGGCCGAGGACAAGACAGGAAAGAGGATGTAATTTCATGGAAATCAAAAAGAGGGAAACCGACTAAAGGTTCCGTCTGCTCCAGCGAGCGACAAGCCTATCTCTGTTACGGAACGGAAAAGATTGGGTTACGGAGCAGGTGGAAACTTCCGGAGTATATTCTGTTTTAGGAGGGTGATCCAGGCCTGCGGCTTGGTGAATTCATGGGTGGGATCGCTTCTTCATTCGCTGCTGTCGTGTTCTTCTTTTTCCCTTCGTCATCATCGTCGTCGCCACCGTAGCCGAGGACTTCGACGCTGATCATGGACGGCAGTTCGGTGACCGCATTTCCTGCGGAGCTTTGTTTCGCGACATCCGTGGCCGCGCTGGATGCGCCCGCCGAGGCCGTTGAAGCTGCCGTCAACGAACCCAAGTTTGGTGCCGGCGGTGGAGGAGGCGTGCCCGCGCTTGTGCCGCCCACCGAAATATTCGATGCGTTCAGGACAACTCGTGCCGCAATGTTGAGATTGCCCGAGGAGCGGATGCCGGCGTCGCCAGCGTCAACGGTACCGACCGGAGCAATCAAATCCACATCACCCGGCTTCACTCCGGAAAGCGTCGCGAGCACGCCGATGCCACTGCCGGTCGCCAAACCAGCGAGATCGTTTTGCACGTCGCCGCTTTGCGGATCGACCAGCACACGAGTGGGTGGCGCAGAAAACACTGTCTTCGATCCGCTGCCGGCCGCGATGTTGCCCCAGGTGGACCAGAGAATTTCGTTACCACCGCGCAGAGTAAAAATACGGGAAGTGCCCACGTTAACGTTATCCGCCGCGAAAATCGAAATGCCGCCGCCACGCTCGGTGAGCACGCCCTGATCGGGCTTCTGCGGATCGGTGGCGCGACCGACGGTCACATTGCCACCTGGTACCACCAGAGTGATATCGCCACCCTCAAACGTCTTGATCAAACGCGTCGGCATCGAAAGCTGGCCCACCCATAATCCCACCGGGCGAACCACAGGAACGGTCGAAGCAATATCTTCCTTCGTCGGTAAAGGACTGCCTGGAAAGAGATCTTGGATCGCCGCGAAGCCATTGGTGTACTTGCCAAAATTGGGACTTGTCGCGTCATTGCGATCACGAGCGGAATCACGCAGCACTTGATTGAAGATACCGAGTACCAGTGACGCCTGATGCTCCGTCAGCGGTTGACCCGGTTGATAACCGAAGCGGCTCCAAATCGCCGCAGGATCTTTGCTCGTAACGCCCATCAAGCTACCCAACACCGGCAAATAGCGGACGGCCTCATCCCCAGCAGTCACAGGATCAAGGAACCCTGCGATAAACGAGGGAAACTTCAGACTCGTGGTCGCTACCCCTGGCGTCTGATGAAGCACCGCCGCGTCCTGAGTGTACACACTCCCCACTCCTGCCGCCGCGATAATACTGGAACCCGAATTTTGCGGGAGGTAAGGGTTGCGGGTAGCACCCACACTGGTGATGCCAACCGCCGTGCCGTTTGCCGTCGAAATATTTCCACTGCCAAGCGTGAGGTTATTCCCCGCCAGCACCTCCAACGTGCCCGGGCCCGCCAATTGCAGGTCACCCGTATTGGCCGCCCCGCCGGCCGCGCCTGTCGCTCCAGGCGAATCACCGGGCAGAGTGTTGCCGGTTTTCTGAGCTGCGAGACGCAGCACTGAAGCAGGATCATAGGCAATGATATCATGACCGGCAGCCACGACGGTAACATCGCTCGCTTTCTGGTTCTGTAAATGGAACGAAACATCCGTGATATCGTTGGCCGCGATCACGCGGGCCGACTTGCCTGCATAAAGCGCAAGGCCTGAAACATCACCACCGGTCGAATACAGATGCAACGGATTTGAGTCGCTGTAATGGAGTGGGACCAAGTGCCCTTGTGCGTCAGTGGTCTGTCCATGCTGGGCGAGCTTTTGCGCAAGGGTCAGATTTGTCGCACCCGTCTCTGCAAAGAGTGCATCAATCGGAGCTATCGCCGCAGCGATTTTGATGGAGCTAACTTGCGAGACGTAATCCGTGTACGAAATCGGAGTGGCCACACCTGGCAAACGCTTGGGATCTGCGTCCGACAAATTGATGGCGGCAGAGCCCCATTGCATTGTGTCACCGTTGAAATTATTTGGCTGTAGTCCGTTAATGTTGTGAGTCGTCAACAAATCCACCGTTCCTGTTGGTGAAGGCGAAAGCGTCAGACGGCCGACCAAATCGATATCGCCCGTGAACGCGGTAACGTGCAGCGTGCCCGGATAGAGTCCGGCAACTGTTCCAAATCCACCAAAGTCACTCTCCAACACGCGCAACCACGGCCGAATCGCCGCTGGGGTGGAACGACCATCATTCAAGAGGACATTCTCATACCAGCCGAGCAGCCCGGCCGAACCACTGTCCGGTTGGTCCTGCACGGTGACGGTGCCAGCGAGCGAAGACACTGACACGGAACTGGCCGGATCGTAGGTCGAGAAAAATGATTTCTCATAGCCGCGATTGCCGGCACCCGTTGGCAGTAAGAATGGATTGGCCACGGCGCCGAGCGTGATATTGTTGCCTGCCGCGACTTCAATTCGTCCCTTGCCGAGAAAGAAAGTGGTGGGCAGCCACTGAATTTCCTTACTCGTCGCCGCCCCTTGCTCCACGACGCGCGTCGCATTGGTCGTGATACTGTCACCGGCATGTAAAGTGGCGTTGCCGCGTTCGACATAATAAACCCCACCGTCGATATTCGTGCCGGCGCTCACCGCTAGGTTGCCACCGCCCAATTCGACAAGATTTTCCGCAGCCGGCTTCACGGTCAGCCCCAGTGCATCCTTGTAAGGCATACGGGCGTTGGTGGGAACGGCGGCGGCAACATTGGAGACTGAGTGGCCAGCAACCAGATTGATCCGCCCGCCACCCAACGCACCGACATCACTGAAGAAATTGCTGTAGTCCACCCACCATGACGTGGACTGAATTTCGGTATTTTTCGTATCGCTCAATGCCACCACACTATAGTTGCCATCGGCTCCCGTTGTTCCGCGGCGATAAAGCCAATTACTCGGCAACTCCTGACTGGAATCGGGCATCAATTCACCCGCTTCATTTTTGGTATATCGCACGATATCATGCTGGGCCCACACACTGACATCACCGCCGCTCAAACTGTATTGCGCGGAATAATAAGGAGTCACCGCCGGAGAGGAACCGAAACTACCCGTATCAAGTACCGGCACATCGAACCCACCCAAGGTCGGTGCCGCCCGGCCCGCCGTATAAAGGGAGACCAAAGGATTAAGGAACTGCACGTCGCCGCCGGCGGAAATATCGATATTTCCCGTGCCGGTGCGAATCGTCTGGTAGAATCGAGGAACGATGGTTGCACGGGTAGCGGTACTGTCCGTGACAAGTGCCGGACTACCCAGGCCAAACAAAACGGAACCGGATGAATCCGGTAGCGCACGGAGCGGTTGAACAGACTGGACATTCGCCGCACTGTAATCCGCGCCTGCGACCAACTGATACGACCAGGAGGAACCGGTCATCAGCTTCGCCGTCCACAAGGGATATTTCGAATCGACTGAAGCGGTGGGGTCAAAGCCGTCACTCAAGCTCGCGTCAAATCCGAAGACCAGGTTCCCCTTCGCCCGCAGGGTTAAATTACCCGGCTCAAGATTCGCGGTGATCTTACCAAAACGATAGCTGGAAAGATCCCACGTGTTAGCCAGGGCGAGGTCTCCGGCCGCAGTGGTGAAGGTGGTCGGCTTAACCGTGCCTCCAAAAATGGGAGTGATTCCCTCCGGAACGGCGACGGCGAGCGGCACACTGCCCGCTGAAAACATGAGCGTGCCGGTTCTGGCGGCAGACGTGGAGGCATTCCGAAAAGTAATCGACGAAACTAACCCCGGATCAGACGCCGAGGCTTTGAACGTTTGACCGGCTGCTACCGTCACGTTGCTCCCATTCGTGAAATTAACGATGAATGTCAGACCAGTACCGGATGAGGTGGAAAACTTGATCGTGTCTCCAACAAAAATGCCGCCTGGAACCGGAAGGTTGACGCTACTATTTTTTGGCACGCTGAAACCGATTGAGCTACCCGTATTAAGGTTGCTCGCAGACAATGTCGCAATCGTGGTGAGTGCCGCACCATTATTCACGATTTCCGCACCCGGTTGGAAATGATAGAGTGCATTGCCGAGAAGCGCCGAGTTAATCGAGTTTCCAAAAACCGTGCCGGAATTTCTCACCGCTTGTTCCACCGTACTGTCGATCAGACCACCGGAACCGATCCTCGTGATCGCACCTGTCGTTAAAATTAAGCCATCGGAATTAGTCAGATCAAAAATCTGGTAGCCTTCGAATACGACGCTGGAGGCACCATTGACGTGCGCGTCTACGCGGTCGAATTGCGTCCCATTACCATCAGTGGCGAACGCAACCTGCGTTTCGCGCAGATGCAGCGTGCCGGTGAAAAAATCACTTCGGTTACTGACCGGCAGTGCCACCCCAGAATTAGTCAGAAGGTCGTTCGGCGTGAAACGATGCAGCACGCCGAGATCGAGGCGAGCGCCCGATTGAATATCAACCTTGGCCGTTGTGTCGGCCGCTCCCGTGTAGCTGCCAGCAGACAATGCTACTGCCCCACCCTTGCCGGCGTTGTTATAGGAAAACCCTTCTGCCGTCAGCCAGGCATTCGAAGAGAGCACCACGTTACCGGATGCCATGACACCAATCGTTCCGCCCGTCGGATCGATAACATTCATCACTCCGCCCAAGGGATCCGCCCGCGTCGCACCAATCAGACCCGACGCATCCAAAGTACCCGTCACCGTGACCGAGCCATGATCTGCGGCGAGTGCGATATCGTGGGCGCGGATCGTTCCATCAGAAACCACATCTCCCTGCCGCACTCGAACCGCCACCGAACGGTTAAAGCCACCATCCAAAAGTGCCTTCGACAAAGCCTCCAAATGACTGGCCGCCGGATCTTCACCGGCAATTCCGACGGTATCCAAACTAAACGCCGCGCCCGTGCCATCCTTGCCGGAATTGCCCGACACGGTATCGTTGGCGATCGAGAATTTACCAAGCAGCACGGAAATATCGAGCGCGCCAGCCGACCCACCGCCAGCATTTGCCGCGACCGATACTTTACTCCCCGCCGCGATCTTCAAGTCCCCCGCATCCGCAAAAAGTACAATGCTGCCGCCATCAGTATACTGGGTTAGATCATAAAAATGCTGGGCGGTCCCACTCACATCAAGGGTGCCACCCGCAACCGCAAGCGCACCC
>JANYFP010000414.1 GCA_025362555.1 Verrucomicrobiota bacterium | reverse complement strand
GCAGCGAGCCAACCCTTCGCCGCGCACTCACCGCGCGCCATGAAACACTGTAACCGGCTGCGATTTTTACCCTACCCTCGGCACCACCGACCGTTTCCGGTCAAAAAACCGATAACTTTGATTTGTTCAGCGCTTCCCTAGCCGTCAGAGCTAACAACAGGCCAAGCTTGCTCGCTCGATTTAACAGAAATTTCGACCCCAAGGTAAACGTTGGCATGAGCTTCAGTTAATCGATCCCGCGCAAAAAGGAAAGCCTGTCCGGCAATTCGCGCGCCGCTTCGTACCCCGCCGAGTGGATCGCACCCGCGCAGGGCTCAGTCCGGACAGTACAATTTCCCAGAAAAAACTGCGCTCAGCGTGCAAGGAGTCGCGCCCGGCGATAAAAGCTGTCTCGGTGCACCTATGTCCGCGCCGCTTCATTCGCTCGACCTAGCCGCCTACTTTACTCGTATCCATTATGCCGGCCCGCATCACCCGACGCTGGAAACCCTCCATGCGATCACCGGACATCACGCGGCCGCGATTCCGTTTGAAAATCTCGACGTACTGCTCGGTCGCGGCATCAACGTCGAACCGGCCGCCGTGGTGCGCAAACTCGTCCACGACCGGCGCGGAGGCTACTGCTTCGAGCAAAACCATCTCCTGCTCCTGGTGCTGCAGACACTCGGATTCCGCGCCACACCGTTGAGTGCACGCGTGCGCTGGCAGCGGCCGAGGGATTTCATTCCACCACGCACGCACCTTTTTGTCCGCGTGGAACTCGACGGTGAAACGTGGCTGACCGACGTCGGCGTGGGCGGAAGTTCACTGACATCAGCCATCCGGCTCGACTACGTCGGCGAACAACCCACCGCGCACGAACCCCGGCGCATCGTCCGCGAGGACGGCCGATATTTTCACCAGATCCGCGTCGGCGAGGAGTGGCTCGACTTATGTGAATTCACGGGCGAAGAGATGCCTCCCATCGACCGCGAACTCACCAACTGGTGGACAAGCACCAATCCGAATTCGAAATTCCTCCAGAACCTCATGGTCGCCCGCGCCGGTCTCGATGGCACGCGTCGCACGATCAACAACCGTGAATTCACCCACCGACGTGGCGCGGAAATTCTGGAGCAGTGCGAAATCACCGGACCCGATAAGTTATTGGAAATGCTCGCTCAGGAATTCGACCTGCACTTTCCGGCCGGCACGCGATTCGGACCACCGGGCTCCGTGTGGCCCAGCTGACGCCAGAGCCGGTGACGTAATGGCCGCGCCACGTTGCGAGCATGGTCTGATCGTTGCGTGACAAGCACGCAAACCACCACCTATCTCGGCCTCGAAACCGGCTTATTTCACAGCCGTGCTGAAACCTCACTCACTCCAGCTGCACACTCACGGTGCAGGTCTTGCCGTCGGGATTTCGACGCACGACCACCGCTACGGCGCCTTCGGTGATGCAGCGCTGCACAAACGCGCCCACTTCCCGTTGCACTATCTGTTCGTACGTCTTCAGGAGAATCATATCAGTGAATTGAAATTGCACACGCCGCTCCCCCTCGGAATAAATCAAACCACCTAAATTCAGGTGGACCCATGCCGAGCCCCAGCCAATAATCCAACCCTTTCCCATGAAATACCGCCCTTTCGGAAAACATAAATTCAGCTCGTCAGAAATTGGCTTCGGCGCGTGGGCCATCGGTGGTTCCTGGGGCACACAATCCGATACCGACTCGCTGGCCACGCTGCACACCGCACTCAACTGTGGAGTCAATTTCATCGACACCGCCGCAGGTTATGGCGACGGCCGCAGCGAACGCCTCATCGGTCAGGTGTTGCGCGAGCGCGCCGCCGCAGGAAAAAATGAAGCCATCTTCGTCGCCACGAAAACTCCTCCCGCCGACGGCATCTGGCCACCGTCACCTTATTGCAAAGCCGAGGAGCGCTACTCCGAGAAATACCTCCGGGAAAATGTGGCCACGCGGCTCGCCAATCTTGGCACGAGCAAACTCGACCTGCTCCAACTCCATACGTGGACCCGCGCATGGAATCGCAATCCGACCCCCTTTAAAATTTTACGCCAACTCCAGAAAGAAGGCCTGCTCGGACTCATCGGCGTCTCCACTCCGGAGTTCGATCAGAACAGCGTCATTGATCTCATGCGCGGTGGCTGGGTCGACAGCGTGCAGGTCATCTACAATATTTTCGATCAGGAACCTGCGGCGGAATTACTCGATGTCGCGCAAGATTGCGGCGTCGGCATCATCGTCCGCGTAGCCTTTGACGAAGGAGCGCTGACGGGCAAATTCACACCTGAAACGACGTTCGCACCAGATGATTTCCGCGCCAAGTATTTTGAAGGCGACCGCATGACTCGCGCGGTGGCGCACGCTGAAGCTGTCCGCAGCGATCTAGCCGGTACCGGCTACACGTTAGCGCACGCGGCTTTAAAATTTGTCCTCGCCCACCCGGCAGTCTCGACCGTGATTCCCGGCATGCGCACCGTCGCGCAAGCCGAGGCAAATTGTAGTGTCAGTGATCTGCCCGCGATGCCCGGCTCCCTCCTAAAGAAACTCCACGCTCACAACTGGCGCCGTGGTGTCTGGTACGGCGGCAAGTGAGACAAAAATCGTTTGCCGTTTCTTACCGCACGGCGAATCCGCCCGCCCTTACATCAACGGCAAAAAACCCACCACGAGCCCTACCACCCCGCCATACGCTACGTGGCCCGCGAAGTGACTCAAACCAACCAACAGATCGGCCTCTTTGAATTCTTCCAACGATGGTGATCGGACACCACCCAAACCAACATCAGGCTGACGAGCAAACCATGGCCCACCCCCACTCCAAGACCGATTATCAGGGAGAGTGGCATGTGCGTATAGCCCAGTGTCACCATAAGCAAAGTGTAGACCAGCGCGAAGCCGATCGCCGCGATGGCATGCACGATAAATCCAACCCGATAGGCACTCTCCCGTGATTTGGTAATGAGGCTGCCGAGGGCCAGAATCATATCTCCCTTGGCGAGCCCACCACGCGAAATGAGCCACATGGCAACTTGCATGGCCAGGCCACCAAGCACGCCGGCAATCAGTGAAACGCCAAGGTACTTCACAATAAACAGGGTAGTCATGACAATCTCCAGAGTTAGGGGTTTACCATCGGGGTGCCGCGCTCTCGGCCCCTTCACCACTGGCGGCCGATAATAGGAACCTAGCCTTGATTGGCGGAATATCCACCCGATTTTCACCCCCTTCACCCCGCCATTAAACTGGCCTCAAGGGCGGGGCCCGCGCAAATCTAGCGTGTCGCATGAATCCTCTCGCCCTGCTCGCGCCGCTATTTCTGCTTTTTGAGCTCTGGCAACTCTACCTCAGTGAACGCTACATGGGGATTAAACAAATTCGCGTGAACGCCGACCCACGTGAATTACCCATGACGCGCTGGGTTGCGACCGGTTGGTCGGGTGGCTTGCTGATTTACTTTCTTTGGATGGGAACGCTCCTCTTCCATCCGCTAGGTCGGGCCCAAGGCGTCGTGCTGCTCGCCGTGACGGCCATCGGTTATTCCATCCGCGGCACCTGCGGCCTGAAGTGGGTTCTGGTGGTGTTGACCTTTGAAGGCTCCATCCGTGTCGGCATGCTCCTCTCCCTCTTTCTCACGACCTGGCGGCAGTTAATGAAATGAGCCGGGCCGGATCTCTACAGAGAAGTTTTTTGGGCTACCGCCGGGAGGTATCGCCGGCTTCGGACTGGGCGAAAAAATCCTGCGCCGCCGACAGGATTTGGTTATATTGACTGTAATCGCCGCCCCACGAATTCGGGACGCAAATGCGCTTGATGACACCCCGCCCCACCCGGTCCGGCGCGTCACGATCCGGCTCCAACTCCAGCGTAAATTTCGGATCGTGCGTGTGAACGACGTAATGCCGCACAGACCCGCGGTGCCCCCGGTCAATCCTCACAAAGTGGGAAATGTTCATCTCGGTGAACTGAGCATAGGCCGGTCCAAAACTCCGGCTCAATGCTATTCTGTCGCCCCGCGCCCGCACCTTTAGCCTTGAGAAAACCCCGGCGTGCCGCGAAAAGAATTAAGCGCGAATCGCCTATGAATCTCGAACCTGCCCCCCGCCTCCCGAAGTGGACTTTTTTCGCGATAGATGCCGGCCTCCTGATTGCGGCATTCATCATTGTTTTCTTTAACAGCAAAAACCCGTACGCCCCTCTGCCATTCGTCAGTGCCGTAATCTGCGTGGTACTCGCAGCAGTCATTGGCGTGATTCCATTCCTCATCGATTACGCGGCGGATTCCGCCGAGTACGTCCAACAGGAACGCGTGCGCGTCAATGAACAGGTGCAGCGTCTCCACGCCGCCGGCGAAAGTCTGGCCCGCGCCGCCGCGCAAATCAAAGCCGTCGAGGAGGCGGTGCACAAAACCGCCCACGCAGCGGAAAATCTGCCGTATCGCATGCAGGAAAAGCTCGCCGAATTTAACGCCGCCCTGGCAGAAACTGAGGAAAATGATCGCGCGGCCCTTGAGGAAGAACTCGTTGAATTGCGCGCCGCCAACAGCGACAAACTCAAAACTTTAGCCGAGAAAATCCACCAGACCACCGCGGAGTGGGCCGCCCTCGAAGCCTCCACTCGCAAGCAACTCGCCGCCGCCGAGGCGGCCGTGGCCAAAGTACAACACACCACCAGTGATGTCGCCGGAAAATTCGAAGCCAAACTCACCGCGGCTCTCGGCACACTCGACGAAAAACTCAGCCGGATTGAAAAAGCCGCATCGACGCCGATTCACCCCGCATCAATTACCGCTTCCGTAACTGCGGTCGCAGACCACCGCCAC
>JANYFP010000022.1 GCA_025362555.1 Verrucomicrobiota bacterium | reverse complement strand
TAATTATTCCGATGAGCAATTGCCCGCGGAAAAATGCCACAATGATGCCGATGAATTCACGGATCAGAAACATGACATCTTCGCGGTGGCCCGGACTCAGAAACGCCAGGTGCTTCGGCAGGCTTTGAGTGGGATCGTCGTCGTCCGACAGTAGAAAGAAAAAGAGGTACACGGGCACGACGGCCACCGAGGCGACAAAGCCGAAGATGCCGAAAATTCCCGCCCCGGCCGACAAGAGCGTGGGGGCTAAATGACTGAGCAAGTCTTCCGCCTGTTTGGTCAGGCCATCGAGGGCGTTCTTGACGGCGGGGTTGTCGAGGTAGCTTCGAAACTGGGAGAGCCAGTCGGGGAAATGCTGTTCGCCCCAAGCAACTGTGTACGCCCAAAGCTTCGGGAGGTACGCGAAAAAATCGATGAGCTGGGAAATGACGGCCGGAGCGAAAGCAAACAGGACTCCTGCCACCAAGAGCACAAATAATCCGTACAGCAAAATGACGGCGGCGAAGCGGCGCAGTTTGAAGCGGCGAATAAAAAGGGTGACGATCGGTCGCAGGATCAAAGCGAGAATGCCGGCGGCTGCGATGGGCCAGATCACGCTCGTGAATTCGCCGAGAAACCGCCCCGCCATAATCAAAGTGAATGCCACCAAGGCGAAAATACTTACGATCGCGGCAAACCCGATGGCGAAGCCCACCAGCTTGCGTTGCGACGAAGTGAGGAGCGGGGTTTCTTGCGAGGCCATGGGAAAAGGGAAAGCGGGTCTCGCATTACAGGCAAGCTCACAGCGCGTGAATTGGTTGGCGGAAGGACATCAAGGCGGCAGGAAATTGTCTCGCGAAGGGTTGGAAGGGAGCGAAGGTTCGGACTAAAGTGGGTCATAATTATTCTGATAATTCCTTGGTTCGTGGTATCCCTTCGCTCCCTTCGAATCCTTCGCGAGACAATGCGGCTGGTGGGTTCGAACCTCTCGGGTCTGTGACTCCGATCGATTCCATTCACGACAATTCGTGGAATTCGCATTAGACCTTCTCCCCTTGACAATCTAGGGAAAGGTGGACTCTCTCCTAGTCAATCTAGGAAAGACCATGGCCAATCCCAAAGCTGATCTCCTGCAGGGCACGCTCGACCTGCTTATTTTAAAATCGCTCCAGCTCGAACCGATGCACGGTTTCGGCATCGCTGGCCGCATTGGCCAGTTGTCGAAAGACATGCTGACAGTCGAGCAAGGCTCGCTCTACCCGGCGCTCTACCGCTTGGAGGAACAAGGGTGGATCAAAGCGGAGTGGGGGGTCTCCGATAATAATCGGAAGGCCAAATTTTATTCGCTCACCGCTACCGGGCGAAAGCAACTCGTCGCCGAGGAGCACAGTTGGGCGAAACTTTCGACCGCCATCAACCTCGTGCTGGGGAATGCGTGACAGAAAGGAGCGAGCATCGAATAGCGAGGAGCGAGCATGATCCGAAAACTAGAATCTTTTTTCCAGCGACGCCGACTCGAAACCGAAATGGCTGAGGAGATGCGGCATCACGTCGAATTGCAGACGGAGTTGAATCGCAAATCCGGCATGAGTGCCGACGAGGCGCGCTTCGTCGCACTGCGGCAGTTTGGGAATGTGGCGAGTATTCAGGAGCAGGCGAGGGAAGTACGCGGATGGCTTTGGCTGGAGCAACTGCTGCAGGATCTCCGTTACGCTATTCGGCAGTTGCGTCGGAATCCGGGTTTTACTTTCGCGGCGATCTTGGTGCTAGGACTTGGCATCGGGGCCAACGTAGCCGTTTTTAACTTCGTCCATAGCCTGTTGTTTGCTCCACCCACTTACGCGCGTCCGGTGGAAGTTATGCGCGTGTTTTCCCAAGCGAAACAGAATCCGGCCGATCTGCGCGATTTTTCTTATCCGGCTTATCGCGAGATCCTCGCAGGCAACACGCTGTTTTCTGATGCGCTCGCGTCGGTGTTGCTGGTGGTGGGGGTCGGCGAGAAAGGCGACACGCGGCGTGCTGCCGCCGCAGTGATCAGCGCCAATTATTTTTCGGTGTTGGGCGTCTCGCCAGCGCAGGGCCGGACATTTTTAGCGGCGGAGGCCGCACCCGGCGCAGGCAACCCGGTTGCCATTGTCAGTTATGTGTTTTGGAAGAAGCACCATTTCGATTCCGCGCTGCTCGGTTCAACCCTGCTGATCAACAGTCGGCCGTTCATCATCGTTGGCATCATGCCGGAAGGATTCACGGGCACGACCGCGCTATTCTACACCGAGATTTGGGTTCCGCTCGGCGTTTATGATCAGGTGGCGAACGATGATAAGGCGGATGCCGGCCGTACGTTGACGGATCCGATGAGTTCGGCGCTGATGATTTTGGGACGGCTTAAACCCGGCTTGAATGCGGTGACCGGCCAACCCGCGCTACAGGCGCTCACGACGAATCTGGTGCAGACTTTTCCCGTTCAACAAAAGGACCGATCGCTTACCATGGCGCCCCCTTCCCGGTTTGCCTCAAGCAACAATGACACTGCCGTGGCGTGGGTTGGTGCACTGCTGCTTGGCATGGCTGCCATCGTGTTACTGATGGCGTGTCTCAATCTCGCCAACATGCTGCTGGCTCGGGGAACGGCTCGACGAAAGGAGATCGCGCTCCGTCTCGCACTCGGGGGCGGTCGCGGTCGCATCATTCGGCAGCTTTTGACCGAGGGATTTCTGCTCGCCTTTATCGGCGGCGTGGCGGGTCTGCTGCTCGCGTTGTGGTCGTCGGCATTGCTCACCGCCTCGCTGGGTCGGATGATTCCGATTGATCTGGTCTGGTCGGCCGAACCGCAACCGGCGCTGCTTGCGGCGGCTTTTGGCTTCTGCTTGCTGGGCACGGTGGGCTTTGCACTCGGGCCGGCGATCAAACTTTCGCGCAGCGACGTCATGGTGCATTTGAAAGAACATGCCGGCGAAGATCTCGTGCGCCGCCGTTGGGGATTTCTTCCGCGCAATCCGCTCGTGTCGGCGCAGCTCGCCCTGTCCCTGGCTCTGTTGACGTGCGCCGCCCTCTTTATTCGCAGTGCCACCCGGGCCGGAACCGGGGCGACAGAAACCGGCCTGAAAACCGGGAATGTTTTCCTCGTGGAAATCGACGCCAGTCTCGGTGGGCACGATAAAAAGCAGGAGCTGGGTCTTTATCGTCGGCTGAACGAGCGGTTTGCTGCGCTCCCGGGCGTGGAAAGCGCGAGTGTCTCGGTCGACGTGCCGTTGAGCGGACAGGATTTTGAAAAGCAGTTGCGTCGGGTGGGCGGCGGCCTCTCGGGTAACTCCAGCGCGAGCGCGAAATGGAACGGCGTGGGGGAGGATTATTTTAAGACGGTCGGTTTGCCCTTACTGCGCGGCCGGGCGTTCACGGTTGCTGAAGCGACCCAAGCCGGCGAACCGCCGGTCGTGATCATTAATGACCGGTTGGCGAAGGAATTTTGGCCGGACGGTGATGCGCTGGGCCAGCGCCTGCTCCTCTCTGACGAAGGCGCTGCAGCCGGTGCTTCCACTCAAGTGGGCGCAACGGATCCAGCCGTCTCGAAGCTGACTGAAGCCTATGAAGTTGTCGGCATCGTACCCGCGACTCGTCACAATCTTTTTGAATCTACTCCGGACAAGGGGATCTACCTGCCATTCGCTCGCGGTTCCCGGAGTCATGTTTTCTTTCAGCTCAAATTCGCCTCACTCCCGCCAGAAAGCGAAGTGGCGACGGCCGACCTGCTCCGACGCGTGGTCAGCGGGGTGGACGCGGCGCTGCCGATCCTTTCGGTCAAGACGTTCACGCGTCATCTCGATGGCAATATCCAGATCTGGATTGTGCGGGCGGGTGCCGCGATATTTTCCCTGTTTGGCGTGCTCGCGCTTTGTATCGCGATTGTGGGTGCGTATGGCGTGATCGCATACTCGGTCGCACGGCGCACGCGCGAGATCGGCATCCGAATGGCGCTGGGCGCGCCACCGCTGGCGGTGCAGCGGATGATACTTCGCGAAAATGCGGTGATGTTGGGGAGCGGCCTGTTGGTGGGGCTGTTGCTCGCCCTGGGCATCGGGAAAATAGTCAGCAGTTTGCTCTATCGGGTGGATGCGCTGGATCCGGTCGCATTCACTGTCGCGCCTGGTGTGCTGGCCGTGGCCGCATTCTTCGCCTGTTGGCTGCCGGCGCGGCGAGCGACCAAGGTCGATCCGATAATTGCGCTGCGGACAGAGTGAATAGAATGAAATTCCTCCGCAAAATAAAATCCTTCTTCCGAAGAGGAAAACTCGAAACCGAGATGGCCGAGGAGATGCGGCATCACGTCGAGTTGCAGACGGAATTGAATTTGAAAGCGGGGATGAAGCCTGACGACGCTCGCTATGCGGCGCTGCGGCAGTTTGGGAATGTGGCGAGGATTCAGGAGCAGGCGCGGGATGTGCGCGGTTGGGCGTGGTTGGAGGCCTTCGCGAAGGACCTGCGCTATGCGCTGCGAGCGTTGCGCAAGAGCCCTGGCTTCACGGTCACGGCATTGCTCACACTGGCCCTTGGCATCGGAGCCAGCACCGCGCTCTTCAGTGTAATAAATTCGGTTCTCCTGCGACCGCTGCCGTTTCCGAATGCCGATCGGTTAACCATTATTTGGGAGACGAGCGCGCAACAAAATGTGAAGCGCGAGGGACCGGCCGGACCCAATTTCTACGATTGGCGCGAGCAGAGTCACTTGTTTCAAGACTTGGCCGCAGTGGAACTTGGTTCCGGAACCGTGACCGGCCTAGGTGAGCCGCGGCAGATTCCCGCCATGCGCGTCACAACGAATCTGTTTTCGGTGTTGAATGTACGTCCGGCTCTTGGTCGATTGTTCGTGTCAGAAGATGGTCTCGGCGGTCGCCAGGCACGCGTGATCATTTCCCGCGATTTCTGGCAGCGCGCGTTCGGCGGCGACCTGGAAATCGTCGGAAAAAACGTCATGATCGATCAGATCTCCTATCAGGTGATCGGAGTACTGGATCGCAGTTTCTGGCTCCCGTTTCAATCTGACTTGTTTGTGCCTTGGCCGGATGACGAACTGCGCTACCAGCGCGGACGCCTGTCCCATGACCTCGGTGTCTTTGGCCGCTTGAAACCGGATGTCACCGCCGCGCAGGCCGAGACCGAACTGAACGCGATTCACGCGCGCCTTCGCCTGACCCATTCTGAGCTCGCGGGCTGGGGCGTGACCGTCGCTCCATTTCAATCCGTGATGACCGAATATATTCGGCCCGTGTTGCTCGTGTTGTTTTGCGCCGTCACGCTCGTACTGCTAATTGCCTGCGTCAACGTGGCGAACTTGCTGCTCGTGCGTGCGGTAGGACGCGGCCGGGAAGTGGCCGTGCGATTGGCGCTGGGCGCAACGCGCGGGCGCCTGATACGACAGTTTCTCACCGAGAGCGTCGTGCTGGGCTTGGTGGCCGGAGGGCTTGGGACACTGCTTGCATTTTGGGGCGTCGCGCTGCTGTCGGCGGTCGTGCCCGCCACGATTCCCATCCCCGATGCGTCGGCCGAAGCCATGCTGCGGCCGTTTGAGATCGATGGCTCTGTTCTTGCATTCGGATTCGGCGTTTCCCTGCTCACAAGCCTTTTGTTCGGATTGGCACCGGCGATTTACGCGCTCAAAAGTGACGTCATCCACGGTTTAAAAAACGGATCACGGGCAACGACGGGTGGCGGGCGTTGGATGCGTGAAACGCTGCTGGTGGTCGAGATCGCACTTGCGCTGGTCCTGCTCTCAGGTGCTGGACTGATGCTAAAAAGTTTCTTCCGATTGCAGCATGCCGGACTCGGCTTTCAGGCGAGTCAGTTGCTCACGATGGAAATGGAATTGCCTACTGACTCGCATTACAAGACGGGCCCGGAGCAAAGCGCATTTTTTGCGCGAGTGCTTGAACAGGTTGGGTCGTTGCCCGACGTCACCAGCGCCGCGGTCACGTCGGTTTTACCCCTCCACAGTCAGGACGAGAGAGCGCAGTTTCTTATCGAAAACGATTCTACGTTGCCGCCGAATGAGCATTTCCAGTCGGACTTGCGACAGGTCAGTCCGGAGTATTTTCGCACTATGGGCATCGCGTTTAAACGCGGCCGCCAATTGGACCGCCACGACAGCGCGGGTGGTGCAGCGCCGTTGGTGGGCTTGGTCGATGAAGCGTTTGTCCGGCGTTTCTTTGCCGATGCAAATCCGATTGGTCGTCGTCTGATGCTGGGTGAAGCAAGACTTGAAATTGTCGGGATCGTGGGCGACGTGAAACACTCCGGCGCCGACCGGGAGGCCCGTCCGACTCTGTATGTATCGTTTCAACAAATTCCGGCCAGTCGCATGAATTTGGTGCTGCGCACCACCGCCGCTCCGGCTAGCTTAGTTGCGAGTGTGAAGCAGGCCATCTGGAGCATCGACCGCAATCAGCCCATTTATCGGGTCGAAAGCATGGAGGATGTGGTGGCCGAGGCAACCAGCGCGCCGCGTCTGACGCTTTCGTTGCTCGGCTTATTTGCGGTCGTTGCACTTGGGCTTGCCGCCATTGGCATCTATGGCGTCATGGCCTACGCTGTGAACCAGCGCACGAACGAACTGGGCATTCGCGTGGCACTTGGCGCGACTTCGGGCGACGTGGTGGCGATGGTGTTACGCCAGGGAATGTCGATTATCGGAGTCGGCCTTGCGATCGGATTGGCTGCAATCTTCATGATCGGCCGGCTTGTCGAAGCGATGCTCTATGACACCAGTCCGCGCGACCCGATTGCGCTGGGCGCGACTGTAGCTTTGCTTGCAATAGTTGCCGTCGCTGCGTGTTTCATCCCCGCGCGCCGCGCGGCAAAGGTCGACCCGATGGTGGCGCTGAGAGCGGAATGATATTTTACAGGAGCAAACAGAGGTAACTGAGAAAAATCTATTACAGCTATGATTTATTACCCTCCGTTCTCTCCGTTTCCTCCTGTGCAACGCTGATTTTATCAATGAATTTCCTCCGCAAACTTCGCCCACTCTTCCGTAAAGAAAAACTCGAAACAGAGATGGCCGAGGAGATGCGGCATCACGTCGAGTTGCAGACGGGGTTGAATCTCAAATCCGGAATGAAACCTGACGACGCACGCTTTGCGGCGCTGCGGCAGTTTGGGAATGTGGCGAGGATTCAGGAGCAGGCGCGAGAGCAGCGGGGGTGGGTTTGGGTGGAGCAATGGGGGAAGGATGCGATGTTCGCGGTGCGCTCGTTGGGGCGGGCGCGGGGCTTTACGTTCACGGTGCTGGCGACGCTGGTGCTCGGCATTGGGGTGGCGACTGCGGCGTTCGATCTGACGTCGTGGATTCTATTTCGCGCGCAACCGTATCCGCAGCCCGAGCAACTTTATCTGATCGGGAGCAAGGCACCGAAGGAATCATTTCTCCCGGTTTGTTACGGCGTCCAATTGCAGGCGTATCAGCAAGGGACGAAAGTCTTCAGTGGCTTCGCCGCAGCCAACGGTGGAAGGGCTAATATCGTAATCAATGGCGAACCGAGCGTCGCTTCGGTGCTGAGTATCACTGTGGATTCCTTCCGCACCCTCGGCATCAAGCCCGTGCTCGGGCGCGGGTTTTTCCCGGAGGAGCATAATGCCGGCGCAGGCCAGGTGGTCGTGATCAGCGATTTATTTTGGCGGGAGAAATTTCAGGCGGCGAATGACGTGCTCGGGCGGAAGCTGATTATCAATCAACAAGTCTGCACCGTCGTCGGGGTGCTCGCGGCGGCTCAACCGCTTCCGGATGGTTTTTTAAATGGGGATGTTTATCGACCGTTGACCGGCAATGCCGATCCGACGCTGCCGTTCAATCAGCTTTTTTATGCCACAGTCGGCCGGTTGGCCGCAGGGGTTTCGCCGGCGCAGGCCAGCGCGGCGCTTGCGACGATTAGAGTGACGGGGCTGGCTGTCTGGGCGGAGCCGTTTTTTGCGCAGCAGCAACCTGCGTTGCAAAAACTGACCTCACTGCGCCGGCCGAATTCCTATTGGCTCGTATTTATTGCGGCCGCATT
Source organism: Verrucomicrobiota bacterium (assembly GCA_025362555.1). Taxonomy (GTDB): domain Bacteria; phylum Verrucomicrobiota; class Verrucomicrobiia; order Opitutales; family Opitutaceae; genus Lacunisphaera. The sequence continues at coordinate 1,570 of JANYFP010000022.1, read as the reverse complement.
TCTGTACGCGATCGCGTGCCTCAATGCGATGAATCTGATGTTGGTTCGTCTGCTGGGTCGGCGACGGGAACTGAGTATTCGCCTCGCGTTGGGCGGGAGTCGGTGGCGCATCGTGCGGTTGCTGCTGCTGGAGAGTGTGACTCTGACGCTCGCGGCGAGTGCGGTGGTGGCGTTGGCTGCGTGGTGGTTGTTCCCTCCGCTCTTTGCTTTGCTGGAGAATAATCCGGCCGTTCGCTTTAAGGATTATTGGGACGGGGGCACGTTGGACTGCATCGCCGCCTTGAGTGTGTTCGCGGGCGTGATGATTGTGCTGGTGCCGGCGTGGCGCTTGTTTCGGGCGAATCTAAATGCGTCGCTCAAGGAGGGGGGACCGGCTCAGGGTGAGAGTCGACGAATGGCAAATCTGCGCAGCGGGTTGGTGATGTTGCAGGCGGCGTTCGCGATGATTTTACTCACGGGCACGGGACTCATGGTCCGTTCCTTCGAACAGTTGCGGCGGGTGGATTTGGGTTTCAGTCCCGGAAATATAATCAAGGTTCAGGTATCACCTGCCCCAGGATATGAACTGGAAGCCGCGGGGCGCGTGGAGCTCTTCGGACGATTGCGTGAAAAACTTATTTCGGTTCTCGGTGTTCGCGGCGTTGCGTATGGTTCCGATGCTCTGCTGCGAGAGGGAGTCTTCCGTATGGAACAGGTCCTGTTGGCCGATGGAACCTTTCACCCTGCGGCGGGCAGTTACGTTTCGGATAACTACCTGCAAACTGCGGGGCTGACCATGCTCAATGGTCGCTGGCTGGTTGGCGGAGAAGGACGGCGTGAAGTCGTCATCAATGAAAGATTGGCGAGGGAACGTTTTGGCGAGCGCGATCCCGTGGGACAGTTGCTCAACATCAAAGTCAAGACGGAGCAGACCTACGAGGTGGTTGGCGTAATTCGGAATGTGCGGGAAACTCTGCACGAGTCGGTTGGCTTGGACGTTTATTTTCCAGTTGAGACGACCTATAATCCGGGTGCGCTCAACACGCTGATTCTACGCGTCGATCATCCCGTTAGTTCCGCATTTGGGGCCATGATTCGTCGAAAAATATATGAACTCGAACCGCGGTTGATTGTGGATCACGTCAGTAGCATTGCTGAAACCATCGACGAGTCACTTTGGGCCGAGCGCTTTGCTTTCACGATGCTCAAAGGACTGGCAGGGATTGCGCTCGGCCTGGCGGTCGTCGGGTTGTTTGCGGTCATCGCTCACACGGTCGATAGTCGGACAAAAGAATTTGGTGTGCGGCTGGCGCTCGGGGCTGAGCCGGGAGACTTGCATTGGTTGGTGATGAAGCGCGGGGTTGCGACGGCTGCGCTCGGGGTTGGAGTTGGGATCTTGGGTGCCCTCGGCCTGACCCGTTTCATACAAAGTTTGTTATTTGAAACCACACCGAACGAACCCGTGGTGTATCTGGTCGTCGCGGCGTTGCTCCTCGTGGCCGCCGCTGTGGCGTGCTGGCTGCCGGCGCGACGCGCGGCGAAGGTAGATCCGGTCGTGGCGCTGCGGGCTGATTAAGCTTTTTGCCGTGGG
>JANYFP010000011.1 GCA_025362555.1 Verrucomicrobiota bacterium | reverse complement strand
CGCCGCTACCTCGCGCTGGCCCTGGCCGGTCGCCGCTACGACATCGGCGCACCCTACGGCTTGCTGCTCGCGCAACTCGCGTTGTCCCTCGCCGGACGCGATCGCGATCAGGTGCTGACTCAGCTCGTGGAACTCCTCGCCCTGCGCAACGAACCGTCATGAACGTGCGCGTCACCGACATCATTTCCGCCGCCGAACCCGGCGTGCGCGATCTCGCCATTGATCTCTGGTGCGCCGACCGCTCCACGGCCGATCTGCTCGCCGCCTGCACCGAACTCGAGGCTTATCACCGGAGCGAAACCAACCTCTATCGCCGAGTCCGCGCGCTCTTTTTTCTTAGCTCGATCCATCGCTACCACCTCCCGGCGCGCGCGGATTTCCCCCGCACCGGTCGCGTACCTTATCCCGGTTTCCGCCATCTGCTCGAGCGTCGCTTTGAAGAAGCGATCTCCCAATTCCAGCGCGCCCAAATCGAGCAGGGCCCGAGCGAAACCATTTCCAGCGCCCTCGCCGCCGCCTATCAAGCGCTCGCTTTTCAAACGCTCGCCAATCAGGTGCGCCACACCGTACGCTCGACGCGCGGCAATGCCTGGATGTTCCGCCTCGGCCACCCGCTCGACCAACCGCTGCGCGTCCGACCCGAACTCCTAGCCCGCGCGGGCGACACCGCGCCCTTCCCAGTCTTGCGCGAACTCACCCCGGTACGCATGGACCTCACGCATTGTGGCTGGAGCGATATTTTCTTCCTCGGCATGGATTTTCCCGAGGGCGCCCGCGTACTGAATATTTCGATCGATCTCGGCGTCCACGGCCGCGATGCCACCACGCGACCGCCAGTGGAAGCGTGGTTCCGCGTCATCGATGAACCGGTGATCCGCCTCGCGAGCATCGATCTCGAAACCAGTGCGCGACTCGAAACCCTCGATGACGTCTTTGATTTTGGCCGCGATTATCTCGGCTTGCTGAAAGCCGCCGTCATCGCCTCCGGCATTGTTCCATCCGGCATCGAGCGCTCGGGCACGCGCCTGGCCGACTTGCTCGCCGCCGTCTTTGGCCCCGGTCGCGGTTTCGAACTCGTAAGCAACGTCAACCGCATCCCCAAGGGTTCGCGGTTGGCTGTATCGACTAACTTGCTCGGAGCACTCATCGGCGTGTGCATGCGCGCGACGGGTCAGGTGCGCTCACTCACTGGCGCGATGGAAGAACCCGAACGCCGGGTCGTCGCAGCCCGCGCCATTCTCGGCGAGTGGCTCGGCGGTTCCGGCGGCGGCTGGCAGGATTCCGGCGGCGTGTGGCCCGGCATCAAACTCATCGAAGGCACCGCCGCCCAATCCGGCGATCCGGAATTCGGCATCAGCCGCGGCCGGTTGCTGCCGCGTCACACCTTGCTCGGCCACGACCGCATTCCCGCCTCGTCCCGGCAGAAATTACAGAACTCGCTCGTCCTCGTGCACGGCGGCATGGCGCAAAACGTCGGCCCCATTCTTGAAATGGTCACGGAGAAATATTTACTGCGGCGCGATGCTGAATGGCAGGCGCGGCGCAAGGCCGTCGCCACGCTCGATCATATTCTTGGTTTGCTTGCCGCCGGAGACATCCGCGCGCTCGGTGGCGCGTTGACGGACAATTTTTTCGGCCCGCTGCAAACGATCATCCCATGGGTCACGAGTCTTTATACCGAACAACTGATCACGCGCACGCGGGCTGCCTTTGGCGAAGACTTCTGGGGCTTCTGGATGCTCGGCGGCATGTCAGGCGGCGGCATGGGTTTTGTGTTTGCACCGGAGAGAAAACGCGAAGGTCAGGAAAAATTGCAGGAAATCATGCTCGCCACCAAACGCGAGCTGCAGGACTCGCTGCCTTTTGCCATGGACCCGGTGGTCTACGATTTTGCCATCAACGAACACGGCTCGGTCGCTGCTCTGCTCACCGGCCAAGCCGCCCTGCTGCCCGCTGGTTTTTATCAACAATCGCTGCCCGCGTGTCTGCGCCGCGAGGCCCGCGATCTCACGCCGCGCGAACGGACCGACGTCCAGCAATTCACGCTCGCCGCCCGTACCCAGCCTGAGTTTGCCACCGCACTACCGTCGTTGCTCGACCGATTGCTGCCTTCCGCCCCGCGCGGCGACGGTTCGGCGCGCCGCTTACAAGAAATGCTCGCGGAAAATGGTTTCGATTCCGCACAACACGAACAAATCCGCACGGACTTACGCAATGGCCGCATCGGTCTCGCGATGAACCGCCTGCCGACCACGACGCACATCGAGGATGTGCCTCCGGCGGAACTCTTCGATCCGTCGCGCGCAACCTCCGAGGTTCGCACGGCGGGCGAAGCGGCGTTGCGCCGTGGAGAAGTAGCCATGGTTTGTTATTCCGCCGGCGTCGGCAGCCGTTGGACTCAGGGCGCCGGCGTCGTGAAAGGTCTGCATCCCTTCGCCAAGTTTGCCGGACGGCACCGCAGTTTCATCGAAGTGCAACTGGCGAAAACCCGTCGCATCAGCCGCGAGTATGGCATGACCGTGCCGCATGTGTTCACCACCAGCCACCTCACGCACGCACCGATCGAACACCTGTTGCAAACCCTAGCGGGGAGTTCACTCAATCGCGACGTGTGGATTTCTCCAGGCCGGTCCATCGGCCTGCGCCTTGTGCCGACGGTGCGCGATTTGCGTTTCGCGTGGGAAGAAACCGCCCAGCAACGACTCGACGAACAGAAAGAAAAAATGCGCGACAGCGTGCGAGCCGCGTTGACCGGCTGGGCTCGCGCCACCGGTGAAGCAGCGGACTACACCGACAATCTTCCAGAGCAATGCCTGCATCCCGTCGGGCATTGGTTTGAAATTCCAAATCTCCTGAAAAATGGCATACTCGCGCGTCTGCTCGCCGAGCGCCCGCAACTAAAGACGCTCGTTGCGCACAACATCGACACCCTCGGAGTCACGCCCGACCCGGTGATGCTTGGTTGGTTTCAAGCGTCGGGCGCCACGCTCGGCTTCGAAGTGATCAGCCGACGCATCGAAGACCACGGCGGGGGACTCGCGCGCGTTAACGGCCGGCTGCGAATTGTTGAAGGCCTGGCCCTCTCGCGCGAAGAAGACGAATTCGCACTCACGTATTACAACAGCAACACATGCTGGATTGATATCGATCGATTACTGAGACTGTTCGGTCTCACTCGGGCAGACTTGGCTGATCCAGAAAAAACTGCGGCGGCTGTCCGCGCGCTTGCCGCGAGATTGCCGACGTACGTCACGCTGAAGGACGTCAAGAAACGCTGGGGACATGGCCAGGAAGATGTTTTCCCCGTCGCGCAATTTGAAAAACTTTGGGGCGACATGACGGCATTGCCGGAATGCCAAAGCGCCTTCGCGCTCGTCCCGCGCGCGCGAGGCCAACAGCTCAAGGACCAAGCGCAGCTTGATGGCTGGCAACGCGACGGCTCCGCCACCGGCATCGATCAACTCTGCGCGTTTGAGAAATAAGGAAGGCCATCGCACCAATAAATTACGGTTAGTCGTGATCAGGCAATGACCCGGCTCGCGGCCGGCGCACTCAACACGGCACTCAACCAAGCGTGCCTCACTGTCACAACGGCTCGCGAAGGCCCAAGACAAACCGCACTTATCGGTAGCGATTTTGCCGTTATAACCGATCAGCGAGAAGGCGATTTGCGTTCCTCAATCCACCGTAAGACTGCACTCGACATAACCGAGCTGCCGAAATATTTTTCCTAAGGAAACCGAGAAACCATCACTCAAGGACCTCTTCCGGCCTGCGCGGGAGAGCCCAACCACTCGCACCTATGACCTTACTCGTAAGCTTTCGTGTTCCCGTGGCGAGCATCACTTGGGGAAGCATTGCGGAAATACTTTTGAATCCTTGGTTCACCGGCTACGTGATACCCTTGGTGCTCGGCTCGTGGCTGGCACTCATCACGGCCAACATCATCTATATTCGGGACACGAAAGCCCGCGTCTTAACGGAACTAGTCCAGTTGCACCTGCGGCTGGGCGAACTGGATTTCGAGACCCATCGGGAGTTGGACATGAAAACGACTTTGCTCTACCAAGCCCTGCTTCTGATCGGTGAAGATCTGACCAGGCGGTGTTTCTTCACCTACGATGCCTACCTGCAAAAAACCTACGCCGACCACACCGAAGTTGTCCTGGATTCAATCCGAAAGGTACAAGCGCACCGTCTGCCCCACTTTACCCAGCAGCAACGCGAGGCTTTCGCTTTGAACCCGGGTGAGGCCCGAGTACCGGAGGGCTTCGCCCAGGAAGTCCGCGATCAGATACGGCGAGGACTCATGAGTCGAATCGACAGTGATGTTAACCGCTTTTATTTGATGCGCTCAGATTTAGCAGCGGTGCTCGGCCTGCAGTCCGTCGCCAAGTTTATCGAGAAGTATCGGAAACAGGGCGCCAAACCCAAGATGCCTGTTTTTGAGTCCGCCCCTCCAGTGCCTGGGCGAACCAGCAATAGGCCATTCTGAGTTATTGCACGGGCTTGTATGAGCCGGCAAAAGATGGCCCTCGATTGAGGCAGCAAACCATCGCGACCCAAAGCGCGCTTAACCCATCGTGATGTTGGCATTTTTCGGGAACTCGACTAGTTTAACGGGGACTCTATCTTTACCATGAAATACCGCCTTCTTTTATTTTTACTGGCCGGCTCAACGGCCCTGTTCACAGGTTGTCAGTCGATTGACAATCGGATCAAAGAAAAGCCCGAGGTTTTCGCGCAAGTCGACAAGGCAACGCAGGATAAAATCAAACAGGGCATCATCGATCTGGGGTATTCGGAAGATATGGTCTATCTGGCCCTCGGTGCCCCCGATCAAAAACGCGAAGCAATCAGTGCCGCCGGGCGGACCGTTACCTGGATCTACAATACGTATTATCAACGCTACGACGGCTCACAATTTGCGGGCTACAATCGCCGCGTTTACTTTGACCCTGCCCTTCGGACTTACCGCGTTTATTACCGTCCCGTTTATGCCGAGTACTACAGCGACGAAAAAGAGGAACGTATCCGAATCGTCTTCAAAGACGGCAAGGCCTCGGTCATTGAGCAATCGAAAGATTGAGGGAGGCCGGAAGCAAACGAACGTCCACCGGCGGTGTCAGCGATACGTCGCGGGGTGAGGGCACCCCGCCCACATTTAAGAGGTGGGGAGCCAGCGCGACGAAACTACCGCAGCACTGCGCGCAATTCAGGGGCGATCCAGCGCGCGAGTTTTGAGTTGGCGTACCCGACCCACGCCACCGGAGTTGTCGTGTCGAGGGGAGAGCTCAGCGGCTTCCCATCCGGGGCGGTGATCACGCAGCCGAGCTCCTGCGCGATCATTGCGGTGCAGATATCATACGGATGACAGGCCAGCGTGGAACGCACGCCCAGCGCAGCAAAAGCCAATGGCCGAAGATCAGCAATGAAGCGATCGCGCCCCGTCAGCAGTTCGTGGATCTGCCCACCGCTGCTCAGGTATTGGTCATCGAAAATTTCCTCGCCGGCGCCAAGCGCGCGAAAGAGTTTTCCCTCCCGTTCAGCCAACCAAGTTTTTCCTGGCGGAAAAAATTTCGCGAAGGATGCGAAACCGTGAGCCAGATTCGTCGCCTGTGAAGGCCGGGGGTTCAATTTTGTTTGCTTGTCCGTGCGCAGGTCGGTTCGGGTGGCTTTAATTCCGCGTCCCCGCACCGCACTGAACTGATCAGCCAGAGCTTGCTTGCTCACCGGCAGCTCGGTCATGGCGGCGACCACGATATCACGAAGATTGGTTTTCGCGCCGCGTTGTGGCGCGAGCGCGGCGAGACTCCACGCGGAACGTTTATCATACATCAACCCGCGCGTACCATCGATGGGATCAATGATACATTTGAAAAGCGTCTGCGCGACCGGCGTGTCACGGGGAAACGTGACCACGCCGTCGTGGTCTTCGAGTCCTTCCATGACCAACTCAACCGGCCAGCGGCGCGGCCAGTTTTTATCAAACCAAGTGAGCACGGTGGCCTCGCTGACTTTATCGATGACGTAAATCGTATCAGCGGAAGTCACCGCCGCGACCTGCGCCATGGTGCGATGATTGCGCGTTTGCGCCGCGCGAACGGATGCGCAAATAGAATGCTGCAAATGGCAGAGCAATCGACGGGCTTGATCAAGTTGAGCGGGTGTCACGGAAATGAGCTTCACTCCACGACAAAATGACGCCAGCCCGAAAAGGCACAAGCGAGTCGACGCGGGCGTTGCTGAGCGCGAGCCAGTGGCGGAGTCGCATTCGCTCGGTAAAGCGGCCCACCGCTCCCGAGCCGCAGCACGGCCTAATATTCCGCGGGCCAACGCGGCATCGAAAACACGCCACCATCCACATAAATCGTCTGTCCAGTGATGAAGTCCGCCTGATCGCCGGCAAGGAACAAAACCACTTTGGCGACATCAACCGGTTGTCCGACCCGATTGAGCGGAGTAATTTTCGCCCACGATTCCGCATAGTGCGGTGCCTCGATTTTTGTGCGCTCATGCTCAATCGCGCCGGGCGCCACACAGTTTACCCGGATGCCGTACGGCCCAAGTTCCATCGCTGACACTTTGGTGAATTGCTCAACTCCACCTTTCGACGCCGTGTAATCGACCAACCGGCGAAACGGGACCTTATTACACCCCGAGCCAAGATTGATGATCGAGCCGCGCTTGCCGTGCTCGACCATCAATTGCGCGGCACGCTGCGTGTTGAGAAAACAACCTTTCAAATTCGTACGAATCACCCGGTCCCAGTCTTCCTCCGCGAGTTCAAGCAACGACGCCCAAGTCTGAATGCCCGCATTGTTAACGAGCAGATCCGGAGCGCGCCCAAAAGTAGCCATGACCGCATCGTAGAAAGCGAGGACCTCCGGCTTCATCCCCACATCACAAGGGATATGCAGCGCTTTGCCACCCGCAGCGACAATCAACGCGACCGTTTCACCGGCCGACGCAGCATCGTTAATCGAGGAGAACGCAATATCCCAACCGCTGCGCGCAAGGGCGACGGCGATTTCGCGACCGATGCCCCGACTCGCTCCCGTCACTACCGCCAAGCGTCGCTCGTCACTCATAGTGTGGTGGATTGATGAGTCTAGTTTCAGTCGCGAGCCACCATTTTCATTCCACCGTTTCCTGCGGCTCCGGCTTCGCCGGCAATTTCGCCACAGGGACATGGGCGGCTTGACGCAGCACCTCGTTCTTGGAAATTCTCAGCTTGCCCGCGATGGTGTTGAGGCGGACCGCTTCGGCTTGCGTGAGCATCGTCTGGCGAGCCGTGCCATCACGATCGACCCATTTGACTGCGTGGATTTTTTGCCGCGAAGCTTTGACCAGATCGCGAAGGAAAGATTGCTCGTCATCAAGTGAGTCCATGTGAACCCCATTTGGCCCGTACAGCGCGTCGTGGTCAAGAATTGCCGAGCGCGGAGAAGATAACCCGTCCGGAGACAGGTTCCTGCCTACGAGCATCTCGCCTACTTCTGCACCAGCGAAGCAGTCGTCTCACGCTTGAGCTCGCGGGTCATGAGCGAGTGGAGCGCGTCGGCGGGCTTTTTGCGCTCATAGAGAATCGCATAAACTTCAGCCAAAATCGGAGCAGCGATCCCGCGTTCCCGACACAAACCGTAAAGCGCCTCCGTGGTGCGATGGCCCTCAACGACGGTTTTGCGACCCGCCAGCAATTCATCAACGGCGCGGCCTGCGCCAATTTTTTCCCCGAACTCGCGATTGCGGCTCCACTCGCCGTGACAGGTTGCCACCAAATCACCGAAGCCGCTCAAGCCGTAAAAAGTATCCTTGTCTGCGCCCAACGCCTGTCCCACCCGCACCATCTCGGCCAGGGATCGCGTGAGCAGAGACGCCTTGGAATTATCACCCAGCTTGAGTCCATCGCAGAAGCCAGCGGCGATGGCGTAAATATTTTTCAAGCTAGCGCCAAATTCCGCGCCCGCCAAATCATCGCTAAGATAAATGCGCAGCGTCGGACCACTCATCGCGGTCTGCACCTTGGGAATAAATCCATCGGAGCGGACCGCCGCCATCACCATCGCAGCGGGCAAGCCCCGCGCCACTTCTGCGGCGTTCGTTGGACCAGTCAGCGTGCCGCAATTCAGACTCGGCAATACCTGGGTCATCACCTCGCTCGGGCGGAGATGAGTGCCGATCTCGAGCCCCTTAACGAGACTAAGGAAAAGCTGCAGGCGCGCGGTGTCGTGCAACACCCCGCGCATTTGCTCACACCACGTGCGCAAGGTTTGCGAAGGACACGCAATCAGTGCGACGTCCGCCTCGACCAACGCGGCGGTGAGTTCACTGGTGATCACAATCGCGTCGGGTAAAATCAGGCCCGGTAAATAGTCGTGGTTTTCGCGCGTGCTGCGAATTTGCGCGGCATGCTCGGGACGGCGCGTGACCAGCGTCGTATGCTGGCCGCGCCGAGCGAGGTGCAGCGCCATTGCGGTGCCCCAAGCGCCTGCGCCGATGATGGCAAAATTAAGTGGGCGCGGCTCGGGCATGGGGACAACGATCAGGTTTTGAGAAAGCCGGGGATTTTTTCGCCAGCGAGCATAGCATCGAAATTCTCGCGCGCATTGACGAGCTCGAATCGACTGCCCGAGACGAGCACCTCAGCCGGCGCCGGCCGCGTGTTATAGCGACTGGCCATCGTGTAGCCGTAGGCACCCGCACTCATGAAGGCAACCAACTCACCTTCGCCGAGTGTTTGCATCGTGCGATCTTTGGCGAAGCAGTCACCGGATTCGCAGATCGGTCCAACGATATCCGCCTGCATGGCGGGCCGGGCAGAATCGCGGACCAGTGGCACCACCTCATGGTAGGCTTCATACATCGCGGGCCGCACGAGATCGTTCATGGCCGCGTCGACCACGAGAAAATTCTTGCCCGAACCACGCTTCAAATATTCCACGCGGGAAAGAAGCACGCCGGCGTTGCCGACGAGAAAGCGACCGGGCTCGAGTAAAATCTTTAGCCCGAGCGGCGCGAGCAATGGAGCAAGCGCGGCACCGTAGGATTCCGGCGTGAGCGGACGTTCACCTTCCGGCTTGGAACTCCACCACGCGGCGTCGCCGCTAGCCAAGGCGTCTTCATAAACGATGCCGATGCCGCCACCGACACTGAAGTACGTAATTCCGTAAAGTTTTTTCAGCTGCTCAACAAAGGGAATGACCTTCTTCACCGCTTCGACGAACGGAGCGGCTGACGTGAGCTGCGAGCCGATGTGCATCTGCACGCCCTTGATTTCAATATTCGGATATTTGGCGGCGGCCTCGTAAGCAGCGGCGGCGTATTTCAACGGAATACCAAATTTATTATCGCTCTTGCCGGTGGTGATTTTCGCGTGCGTCTTGGCATCGACGTCGGGGTTAACGCGGATGGCAATCGGCGCTTTGCGGCCGAGTTGGCCGGCGACGTGATTGATGCGCGCGAGCTCGGGTTCGCTTTCGACATGGAAACCGTAAACGCCGGCCTCGAGCGCGAGTTTGATTTCAGCGACACTCTTGCCCACGCCGGCAAATACACTGCGGGAGGTGCTACCACCGGCGGCCAGGACGCGGGTCAATTCGCCGCCGCTGACAAGATCGAAAGCCCCACCGAGATTCGAAAAGAGACGAAGGATTGCGAGGTTGGAGTTCGCCTTCATGGCGAAGCAAAGTTGCATCAGCTACAAACCCTGCCTGCCGGTGGGCTCGGTGGCCACGACGCATTGCGATCTGCATTCGGGCATTCCTGGAGCCAAATCCACGGATGCCCCGACGGTCAAGGGCTTTGCCGCGCAACTCGGGTTCCGTACACCGAATCTGATCGTGTCGCCCTTTACCCGGCGTCACTATGTTGGCAATGCCCCTATGGACCACACAGCCATTTTGAAATTCGTTGAGACGCGCTTCATCGGTGGCTCCACCCACT
>JANYFP010000009.1 GCA_025362555.1 Verrucomicrobiota bacterium | reverse complement strand
CGGAGGAGGCCTCGTAGGCGTAATAGGCGATGGCCTCCATGAACTCGTCGTTGAACTCGACGGCTTCGTTTGACGCGAAGGCGAGGCCCTTTTGGTAGAGCGCATTCGCGAGGCCCATGACGCCGAGGCCGACGGGGCGGTGGCGCATGTTGGAGGTCTTGGCGGCGACGGTCGGGTAGAAGTTGATGTCGATGACGTTGTCGAGGGCACGGAGGGCGACGCGGATGGTGTCGCGGAGCTTCTCGTGGTCGAGGGAGCCGTCGGGCTTCAGGTGGGACTCAAGGATGACGGAGCCGAGGTTGCAGACGGCGGTCTCTTCCTTGCCGGTGTTGAGCGTGATCTCGGTGCAGAGATTGGAGGAGTGGATGACGCCGGTGTGATCCTGCGGGGAGCGGATGTTGCACGGATCTTTGAAGGTGATCCACGGGTGGCCGGTCTCGAAGAGCATCGAGAGCATTTTCTTCCAGAGCTCGAGGGCCTCGACCTTGTGGGACTGGATCTTGCCTTCCTCGGCGAGCTTTTCGTAGTGCGTGTAGCGTTCCTCGAACTTCTTGCCGTAGGTCTCGTGGAGATCGGGGGCCTCGTTCGAACGGAAGAGGGTCCAGGTGCCGCGGGCCTCCATGCGTTTCATGAAGAGGTCGGGAATCCAGTTCGCCGTGTTCATGTCATGGGTGCGACGACGGTCGTCACCGGTGTTACGGCGGAGCTCGAGAAATTCGAAGATGTCGTTGTGCCACGATTCGAGATATGCGCAGCCGGAACCCTTGCGTTTGCCGCCCTGATTTACCGCGACGAGCTGGTCGTTGTGGAGTTTCAGGAATGGGATAACGCCTTGGGATTCACCGTTGGTGCCGGCGATGTGGGCGCCGGTGCCGCGGACCGAGGTCCACGAGCCGCCGAGGCCGCCCGCCCACTTGGAGAGCTGGGCGTTTTCCGCGATGCCGCGATACATGATGCTCTCAAGGGAGTCATCGACGTAGTAAAGGTAGCAGGACGAGAGCTGGGAGTGCAGCGTGCCGGCGTTGAACAAGGTCGGCGTGGAGCTGCAGAAGCGGCGGGACTTGTAGAGTTCGTAGAGGCGAATCGCCCAGTCTTCGCGGGTCTTCTTCTTTTCCTCGATGAACAGGCCCATGGAGACGCGCATCCAGAAAAATTGCGGGGTCTCGAGGCGACGGGAACGTTTGCCCGTTTTGTCGATGATGAGATAACGATCGTACATCGTCTGGACGCCGAGGAAATCGAGCTCGAGGTCGGCGGACGGATCGATGGCGGCGGCGATCTTAGCGAGATCGTACTCTTTGAGACGAAGCGTGAGACGCTTGATCGAGATGCCGTGGTCGATGTACTTGGCGAAAGCCTGTTGGTGGAATTTCTTCAGCGACCCGATGCCGTCGCGAACGATATCCCAGCCGAGCACTTCTTCATAGATGTAGGTTAGCTGAATACGACCGGCGAACTTGGCGAAGTCGGCGTCCTTTTCGATCAGGGTCTTGGCGTTGAGGATGATCGTGTTGTTGAGATCACCGAGTGCGATGTTGTCGAAGAGCGCGCGGCGGAGCTCGGCTTCGATCTGATCGGAGGTGAGGCAAAGATCGAGGCCGATGGAGGCGAACTCGATACGCTTTTTGAGATCAAGGCCGTCCCAGAGGAACGTGGTGCCGTCCGCGCGGGCGACGACGACCATGGAGTTTTGCTGCGGCGGATTTGTGTCGGGCTTGGCGTCAATCGTGGGCTCGGCCAGACGGGCGGCGGCGCGATGGGCGCGGTAAAGAATGTAGTCTTCGGCGACTTTATAGTGGCCGGCTCGCATGAGTTCTTCCTGGACCATGTCCTGGACTTCCTCGATGTGGAGAAACGCCTGCTTCACTTGGAGGGCGCGCTCGGTGAGGGCCTTCGTGATGGCGGTGGCGGGAGCCGGATCTTTTTGGAGCGAGAGGAACGCCTTGCGGATCGCGATTTCGATCTTGGCCTCGTTCCATGGCACCACTTGGTGATTGCGGCGGATCAGGCGAACGGTGACGCCGTGGGTGTCACGTTGGAGCAGATTGAGTTTTTGGGCGCGCTTGAGGAGGAGGCTTTTGGCGACGTCGTGGGCGTTGTTATCAACGAGAGTCTTTTCGATGAGCACGTAGAGATCGTGAAGGGAAACGCGAAGGGGGCCGCGTTCGAGGGCTTTCTTGGTGAGATTGGAGGCGACTTCGCGGGTAACGTCGGCGACGAAGCGCTGGTTCTTTTCGTTAAAAATATCTTTTTCCCCCTTGGCCTGCATGAGGTTTGCGAGGGAGCGGCCGACGGTGTCAGCGACCTCGCTGAGGTCGAAGCGTTCTTCACCGTGCGGGCAGAGGACTTGAACTTCGGGGACAGCGACGGCTTCGTCGCGGAGGATATCGCGCCAGTTGTAGTTGGGCTTCTGGTCCTGGGGCGTGCCGCTGAGTTTCTTGAGAGCTAGATCCTGGGTGATGGACGGTGTGTGCATGGCAAACGGAGGGGTAGGCAGGGGTTAAACCAAAAAATAAAAATGAAGTTTAGAGTTCGTCGTCGCTCGAACCGTGGAGGGCGGAGGACTTCTGGTACTCGGTGACGCGACCTTCGAAGAAGTTTTGTTCTTTCTTGATGTCCATCATTTCGGCGAGCCAAGGCAGCGGATTTTTGACCCCGGGACTGAGCGGCGCGAGACCAACGCCTTCGAGGCGGCGATCGCCGATGAAATCGATGTAGGTCAGGAATTCCTCGATGGAGAGACCGACGGCATTGACGGGCAGGCAGTCGCGGATGAAATCTTTTTCCAAGGTGATGCCCTCGGCCATGGTCTGGCGGAGCTCTTCCTTGAATTCAGCCGTCCAGATCTCGCGGTTTTCCTCGATGAGATCCATGAACAGATTCCGGAACAGCTCGATGTGATTGGATTCATCGCGCAGCGTGTAGCGGAACATCTGGCCGATGCCGGGGAATTTATTCTGACGGTAAAGCGCGAGGACCATGCCGAACAGACCGTAGAATTGCGTGCCTTCCATGCATTGGCCAAAGGTGAAAATATTTTTCGCGAGAAGCCGTTTGTTCTCGGGCTTCGTCATGTCGAGATCGCGGCGCAGATCGCGGGAGACCTTGTTGACGAACTCGTTTTTCTTTTCGATCGATTTGATGTCCTCGAACATCGCCTCGCACTCGTGCGGGTTGATGCCGAGCGAAGAGATCATGTAGAGCAGCGAGTCGGCGTGAATATTCTCCTCGTGCGCGTGGCGGCCGAGGACGAGTTTAAGCTCAGGGGCCGTGACGAGTTCGCGGACGACGTGTTGGATGTTGTCGCCGACGATTCCTTCTGCGGCGGAGAAATAGCCGATGCCCATGCGGATGATCCAGCGTTCGATATCGCTGACGGTTTTTTCATCACGCCACTGTTCGATATCCTTGCCCATCGGGACGTCCTCCGGCTCCCAATGATTCGCTTTCATCGTCTTGTAGAGATCGTAGGCCCACTGGTATTTCAGCGGTAGAATATTGAAGTAGGGAACTTGGCGGCCGTTGATGACTTTCTTGGCGGCGAAGGCGGCTTCGGCCTTGTCCTGATCGAGAACGAACGTCTTGGTGCCGACGGAAAAAGTTTTTTGCATGGCAGTACTGGGAGCTAAAGCGAGGAAACGGTGGTGAAAAGCGATGTGAACCCCGTGGTCTAGAGACGATAGAAAGGCTCTGGCTACACAAAGTTGCCAAAACTTCCTAACACGTTGTCGACCACCACAGGATGTGGATATGGGGAACTTAGACCACAACTAATGGAAATCGGGCTAACCTCCGTCAAATAGATTAAAGGGAGAAAATGAAAATTTTGCGTTAATTTTGAGGTGGACAAGTAAATCAGAACCCATCGCCAAGCGCGTTGCAGGATTTTGATTCTTTGTTGGCACTTTCTCAGAGGGAAAACAGCCAAACAGAATCCACCTGAAAATCGGGCAAATATTTTCTTGACGCGAAGAATCCCGGACTAATCCGATTTTTCAGAGGGAAAATAGGGTCATCAATTTCCATGAGTGAAACGGCGTGGAGGAAAATCCCGAATGTCGCCGCGCATTTTGGGGTGAGTGTCGCCGTGGGTGGAGCGCGGCCGCCGGATGCGTTGGTGCCGTGTGCGCGAGAGGAAAGGCGCGGCCGGCTTGGCCGTCGTCTCGGCTCGCCGTAGCACTCGTGCGAAGGTGGCCGCCTTGGCGAAGTCGGAACGACGCCGTTCCGCCCGACTCAACGGGATCAACCGAGAAAACGCAGTGAGGCGCAGAGTACACGGAGGTAAGCACAGAGCGCGCAGAGAAAGGCCGCAGAAAATTACCCAAACGTACTATCACCCAGCAGGTGAATTCAAACCCGAGGATCGCCACGCAATAAATATTTCTCCCTGCACTCCTTCCGAACTCTGTGGGCTCTGTGACGAGATCGGACTGCGGAATATCGGATCAACCCGCTCAGCCGGGTCTTCAAATTCAGGCCGGATTGAGTGGTGACAATTTTTCGTGGCGGTGTTTTCGGCTCCGCGGGCACCAAAGAAAAAGGCGTTCTGCGGGATCGCAGAACGCCTTGGAAGTTGGTTCAGCCTACGTCGCTGAATGGCTTAGAAGCTGAGACGGGCGCTGAGTTGGACGCGCCAGCGGGACATGGTGTTGTCGACGAGGAAATCGGCTGGAGCCCAGGTCGTGGGTTTGATTTTGCCGGTGGTGTTGTCGATCGTTGCATTGCCGACGAGGCGACGTTCCCAGAGATCCTGGCCGGCACCGGTGGGCGCGCGTTCGATGTAATTAAACAGGCTCTTCGAGATGAAATTGCCGACGTTGGTGAAGTCGAGGATCAGGTCGAGTTTCGCCGTCTTGAAGTGCAGTGGGATGGCCTGTTTGATGCTGAGGTCGAGTCGGTTGTTCCACGGCTGCACGAACGAGTTTTTCGGGGCAAAGGAACCGGCGTATTTCGCCAGGCCGAGGCTTTGGATGGAGGCGAACATGGCATCAGTTTGCGCCGTCGTCATGGCGGAGAAGTCGAATCGGCTATCGGTGAGGCCCGTTGGAATGGCGACGAGATCGTTGCCGGCCATGCCGTCCTGATTCAAATCGCCGCTGTAGGCGAAGGAGTAGGGATTGCCGGTGCGGCCTTCGTAATAAATCGAGGCCGTAGTCTTGTATTTCTTAATGAACTCGAACTCGCGGGACAGGCTGGCTTGGATGCGGTCCTTGATCTCGAAGTCTGACGTGCCCACTTCGACGCTGCCTTGATTAAAGGCCATGTTGCGCTGCCACATGCCGATGGCGGTGGTGGCGTTGTTGGACTGGGCTTCCGTGGCTTTGCCGCGAGTGTAGGCCAGGTTAAATGCCCAGTGATCCTTCATTGCGCGATCCCAGGAAACCGTGCTGTAGGTCGATTGACCGGCGGTGGCATTCCGGAGGTGAACAATGTTGGTGTAGTTGGTATATTTCGCATTGGCTGCATTCGCCGGGCCGAATGAGGTGCCGACGCTGGCGAAATAAATGCGGCCATCAGCCGCGACCGCCTTGAGCTTTAGATTGTCGTTGGTGACGAAGAGCGCCTCACTGTTGGCGGAGTGGATCACTTCAACCGACACGGTGGAGTCGAGGAACTTGAGCTTATGGTCGGCGGCCAGATTCATGCGCCAGAGCGAGGGCATGTGCATTTTGGCGTCCGCGATATCGATTTCCGAACGGGACGTGCCGGTTTGGGTGGCGGTGCCCATCGGACTGGCGGGATCAAAACTGTTCGCCAGATAGCCGTTCAGGCCACCGGTCGGGAGCGTTGTGACCGAGAAAGTACCGGAACCGGTATTGCCATAGGAATTCGACCAAAAGACCCACGGGGCACGGCCAACAAAATAGCCGGCGCCACCGCGCACCTGCGTGGTGCGGGCTTCGTCGAGGGCCATGTTAAATCCGAAGCGGGGTGAGATGTCCTTCGCTCCGTCCACCGTACCATCGTTGCGCATGCCGGTGTCGGTGAGGAATTGTTGATTGAACGTCGGTCGGGAGCTGCTGGTGGACCAGTCGTAGCGCAAGCCGAGGAGGAATTTTACGCGCGAGGAGTAGTCCAGTTTCATCTGGGCGAAGATGCCGCTCTGGGTGTACTGACTGGCTTCGGGGTAACCGCCCTTCAACGCGAGATCGGTGAAGTTGCGCTGAAAAAAGCGCGGCGTGTCGTTAACGAAGTCGGCGACCGAAGCATAATTGAATACGCCATAGGAGAACTGGCGGAAGAGGTTGGCATAATCGTTGGCCTCCATGTCGAAGCCGCCCGTGAACGTCATGTTGCCATGGGTGTAGTCGGCAATCGCGCTGTAGTTCTTGGTGTCGATATTGATTTGGTTGCCATGCCGGAAACGCTCGGTGCCGAGTTCGACGACGCCGTTGGTGACGGCCACGCCAGCTTGGTTGAGTCCGTTCACGTTAAAAATGTCGATTTCAGGGGCGATCGAGTTGGTTGGCGTGTACTGGTCCTGTTTGACATGCGACCACTTGAGTTCGCTCTTCAGGTCAGGTGTCCACGTGCTAAACAACTGCGCTGACAGGCTCTTTTCTTTGCGGGTCTGCGCGTAGAAATGGGAATCGAAAGCGGTCGTTGCGCCGCCGAGAAGATTCGCGAAAGCGCCGTTATTATTCAGACCGTTACCTTTTGCGGTGGTGGAGAAGTCGCCGAATTGCGGGACCAAACCATCGGTGGAGGTGTAGCGGAGGGACAGGCGCTGATCGCTATTGATATTCCAGTCGAGCTTGAGCAACTTTTTTTCGTCATTGGCCAAGACGCTCGAACTACCACCGAGTGCACCGTAGTTGACCTTGGTGATGGCGGCGACGCGCGCATTGATGGCGGCGAGGTCAGCACTGCCGACGGTCGGCATGCCGGCGGAAACGGGAGGGCTGATGCGTTCGAATTTCTCCCAGTTCATGAAGAAGAAAATGTGGTCCTTCCACAGGGGGCCGCCCAGCGTAAAGCCCTTTGTGGTGCGTTCCAAGTGGGGTACGAGTTTGACGCCTGTTTGGACGAGAGTGCGGTCATCCGGGCCCTGAAATTGCACGCCGGCAAGATGGTCGCCGCTCCAAATGTAATACGCGGAGCCGTGGAATTGATTCGTCCCGCTTTTGGTGACGGCGTTGATCGAGGCTCCGGTGAATCCGCTGTAACGGGCTTCGTACGGTGAAATTTGAATTGAAAGCTGTTCGATGGTATCGAGCGACAGCGGGTTGAAAAATGAGGCCAGGCCGGTGGCGTTGAGGCCGAACTGATCGTTAATACGATTACCGTCGATCATGACCGAGTTGAAGCGGTTGTTTTGACCAACCGCAGTGATCATGGATTCTTCGCGGTCGCCCGAAGTAGCGCGCAGAGTGATTGCCGGGCTGGCGCTGATCAGATCGGCCAGTGAGCGCTGAGTGGTGGGCTTGGCCGCGAGCCGTTCCGCCGTGAGGAGGGTGCTCGAACCTTGCGAACCGGAGTCAAGATCGTTGCGGCTGCCGCTTGCGACAAATTTTTCCAGTTGGATGATATCGGATTTCGTTGTCAGGTTAACATCGATGGAAGAGCCCAGTTCGGTCGTGACGTCCGATGCCGGCTCCAAGGTGTAGTTTTCCGCTTTTGCGGTGACGGTGTAGGGGCCGCCGACTGGCAAACCACTGAAATTGTACCGGCCGCTGGCATTGGTTTTGGTGGTGTAAACGGCGTTGGTCGGAGTGTGAATGGCCGTGACCGTGGCGCCACTGATGACTGTGCCATCGCCGCTGCGAACGAGACCGGTAATTCCGGATGAGACGGCCTGCGCGAAGGCGGCAGGACCAAAAGCCGCAGCCGCAATGGCGGCCGCGACGAAAAGGAACTTTCTAAGGAACGATGTTTGCATGGTGTTAACTCACTAGGTGCTGGATTTTCAGGTTGGTCACCTGAGGTAGGATTGAGCGAAGCGAACGCCTCGGATTTGGCTTAGTCAAGCCTTCGACCCCCCAAGAATGCTCGCAATCAAGGGATGTTTCATGGCTGTAACTATTCACAAGTTTCACGGGCTGGTGAGCACGATTACTGCCAAACGGATCGTTAAGGTTTCAACTCGCTTTGGAGGATGACGAAGGCTGGCTTGGTTCATGCACGTGAACCAGACACCTGGCGAAGAATTGGCCAATTGGCTGACCCATGGAATCGGGGCAGTGTTGAGTGTGGTTGGTTTGGTTTTATTGATCTGCTTTTCCACGTGGTATGGGGATGTCTGGCACATCGTGAGTTCGGCGATTTTCGGCACCACTTTGGTCCTGCTTTACACGGCTTCGACGCTTTACCACCGCTTTCGCACTGAGCGTGTTAAGTTGGTGCTCCAGAAACTTGACCACGCCGCGATATTTCTGCTGATCGCCGGCACCTACACGCCTTTTGTTTTAGTTACGCTGCGCGGGCCATGGGGCTGGAGTTTGTTTGGGGTCGTCTGGGGACTCGCGATCGTCGGCGTGACGCTGAAGTTCTGGTTCGCCGGGCGCTTTCGTTTGGCTTCCACTTTGATTTACCTTGGCATGGGTTGGCTGGTCATGGTCGCGATCAAACCCCTGAGTGCCGCGCTTCCGGCGAGCGGGCTTCGACTGCTGATCGCCGGCGGACTATGTTACACGGGCGGGGCGGTTTTTTATCTCTGGAAACGACTCCCGTACAGTCATGCGATCTGGCACTTGTTTGTTCTCGCCGGTAGCGCGTGTCACTGGGCGGCCGTGTTTTATTTTGTCGTGCCGGCGTCGAGCAACTAAGGCCGCAGCGGAAGGGCGATTTCGCCGGCGGCCACCCGGTGAAGAAACAGCGCCGCCACTTGCGCCCGCTGCGTGAGACTCGGTAAATAGCAAAATTCCTCCGGACTGTGCAGATGGTCGCCCACACAACCCAACCCGTCGAGATTAGGTAATCCGGCGGCCGCCAAAATATTTCCGTCCGAGCCGCCGCCCACGTGTTGCCAGTCGAGCGTCAGGCCAAATTCCTGACCGCAGCGCTGCCAGTTGCCAAATAACGCGGTCTCGAAAGGGCTTTCGATTTTCGGCGCGCGATTGAAGCCGCCGCCGATTTCCAAACGGAAACCTTCCCGGGCGAGGAACGGCGTGCAAATGTCATGCAGGCGTTTCAAAAAAAGAATATCATCCCCGGCGTTGGTCACGCGGGCATTGATGACCGCTTCAGCAAAATCAGGCACGATATTCGCGGCTCCGCCGCCGTGGATTTTTCCAATGTTCACCATCACCCCAGGCATCGCGCGATCGAGACCGAGCGCTGCGACTTGCGGCAGGATTTCACATAAGGCGAGAATGGCATTCCGGCCCGCTTCCGGAGCCCGACCGGCATGGGCCGCACGCCCGTGGCACGTGAGAGTGAAAATGCCCGTGCCCTTGCGTGATTTCACCAGATCGCCATTGGCGCGTGCCGGTTCGAAGACGAGACCAAAGCGGTGGTGCTTCGCTGCTTCCTCAAGGAGTGAAGTGGTGTCTTGCGATCCGGTTTCCTCGTCTGGGCCGAGCAGAATTTCATAACCGACATTGGCCGCATACGGGGTTTTTTCGAAGGCCTGCAATGCCGCCAACATGACTACCAGTCCGCCTTTCATATCCGAGGTGCCCGGGCCGCGGAGGATCTCAGGCGTCACCAACTCGCATCGTTGGAACGGATGGCTCGCGCCATAAACGGTGTCGTAGTGGCC
Source organism: Verrucomicrobiota bacterium (assembly GCA_025362555.1). Taxonomy (GTDB): domain Bacteria; phylum Verrucomicrobiota; class Verrucomicrobiia; order Opitutales; family Opitutaceae; genus Lacunisphaera. Next base: position 8,276 of record JANYFP010000009.1, on the reverse strand, counting down.
GCTGAAGAATAGTTGGAGTGGTGCTGCTGGCCGTACTTTGACGCGCAACGCCCGCGTCGTGGTGCCCGCGAGTGCGACGCGTTCCACTTTCGCCCCCGGGAGCCGGACGAATTCTGCGTACAGCAATTCCAGCATCGCCGCGAGACCGGTCAAATTATCACTGCCGGAATTTTGACTGCACCACTTGATCAATAGCTGACGCAATTCATCGGCGCGTTTCGGCAGTGAGTGGAGGGAGTCGGGAAGCGTCTGAGTGGAGGGCATGGCGGACTGGGCGGAACGGTCTGCGCGCACTTCGCGCAGGAACAAATGGAATGCGTCGCGGCCCGGCCTCTGACAAGCCACGATTGTTCACAACGACGGCCGGGCACCTTTAAACGTGGAGTATTAATTGAGAAATATTGTCCGGCTGAACGGAGAAGCAAGTAACGGAGCTCAGGGTACGAGCCATGGCATGGGGAAAATGATGCGATTTAGCTGCGGCGCGACTAAACCGGAAATAGTGGCGCGGCCATGGTCCGGTTTCCGCGACCCGCGAGCTGAGCGTGTTTGTGGGGTTTAAATTCGTGAGGAATGAAACTCCGAATTGCCCTCGACGGACTGGCCGACGATAAACCTGTGTGCTTCTCGCTCTGCACAAACCTTACGGTGTCCTCTCTCAATTCACGCCCGAGCCCGGCTCGCGCTGGCGGACGTTGGCGGACTTCAAACTGCCGTCGCAAGTCTATGCGCTCGGCCGGCTCGACGCTGATTCCGAAGGTCTGTTGTTATTGTCCGATGAGCCGGGACTGAACTCGCGTTTGCTGGATCCGGACGCCGCGCATCGCCGGGAATATTGGGTGCAAGTGGAGCGTATTCCCACGGCGGCCGCGCTGGTCCAACTCGCGCGGGGCGTCAAGTTGAGCGATTACACCACGCGCCCGTGTGTCGTGCGGCGACTTGATCCCGCGCCGGAAGTGCCGCCGAGAGATCCGCCGATTCGGTCGCGCAAAAATGTGACCGACTGCTGGCTTTCGCTTGAATTGATTGAAGGCAAGAACCGCCAGGTGCGCCGCATGACTGCGGCCATCGGTCATCCCACGCTACGTCTGAGGCGCGTGCGCATCGGCCGGTTTGAGTTGGGCGGTTTGGCCCCGGGGGAGTGGCGCGAACTCTCCGCGACCGAGCGCGCGGCCGTGTTTGCCTGAGTCGGGTTAGACTTAGCCGATCCCACCCCGTGATCACCGGGCAAGCCAGCGCCTCCTTTCGAAACGAAACGAAACGGAACCAACCAGCGCGTCCTTCCCCCATTTGCGAGGCCTGCGGCTAAGTATACTATTAGTTTACATGCCGCTTTTCGCGCACCACTCACCCTCGGACCGATCCCGCCCGGTGCCCCGGACTGTTCGTTGGATTATTTTGTGCCCAGCAGCTGGTCCACCAGCCGTGCGACGGTGACCGGTGTTTCTTCGTGCAGAGGTATTTTTGCGCTAAAGGTGACCGTCCTGAATGATTGTTCGGATTTTTTATCGCGCACCGCGAGCTGAAGGAAATTCAGGTGGTCGCCGAAATCCCACGCCCAATGATCCTGAAACGTGATGATCGCCTGGGTGTCGTCCGGCATCATGGTCAGTGGCCCCATCTCGGCTTCGCGGCCGCGGGCTTTGAGTGCCACGACGATTTTTTGGTCGAGCGCGTGGTTGTCGTTCAGATTGCTCACGACAAAAAAATGCTTGGTGTTGGCGAGGCTGCGACCGCGATCCGATTGGGTATCGTAGGAGGCGCAGCCGCCGAGCCACAGGGCTAAGCTCAGGATAATCAGAGTGTGGGAAAAAACGGATTTCATACGGAGTGTTCCTGCCAGACTTGGGCCAGGTGGAGCAGAGTTTCAATAGCTTTCGCCATGTCCTGCAGGCTGACCCATTCGCGCGGGCTGTGAACTTCGTTCATGCCGCAAAAAATATTCGGGGTCGGCAAACCGCGCTGGGTCAGGCTCGATCCATCGGTGCCGCCGCGGATGGCCGGTGAGCGTGGACTGAGTCCGGCGCGGCGAATAGCCTCGCGGGCAAAATCGACGGGGCGCATGTCGTGCTCCAGCCAATAGCGCATGTTCCGGTATTGCTCGGTGAACGTGAGTTCGATTCGCGCGCGTGGTTCGGCGAGGCGTAAATCAGCGGTGAGTGCTTCGAGCCGCGCCCGCAGCGCGGCGAGATCCGCCAGTTCGAAGGCACGTAAAATCAAACGCACTTTCGCCTGTTCTGCCGAACTCGTGCATTCGATCGGGTGAATGAACCCGGCCCGGTCACTGGTCCGCTCAGGCGATTGTTCCATCGGCAGAGCAGCAAGGAATCGGCCGGCGAGCCGCGCGGCGTTTACCATGATGTCCTTCGCCCAGCCGGGATGCGAGGCGACGCCGTGGATTTCCAAGACGGCGGCATCGGCGCTGAAGGTTTCAAATTCGATCTCGCCGGGCACCGAGCCGTCGAGCGTGTAGCCGCATCGTGCGCCGAGTTGCGCGAGATCAAGGTGCGTCACGCCACGCGCAATTTCCTCGTCGGGATTGAAGCAGACTCGAATCGTTCCATGGGGAATTTCCGGGTGAAGTAAGAGATGGCGTACCGTCGTCATGATGACGGCGATGCCGGATTTGTCATCGGAACCGAGGAGCGTGCTGCCGCTGGCTGTGATGACGTCGTGACCGATCGCCTCGCGCAATCGCGGCGTGCGCTCGCTCGTCAACTGTTGCGTCGGGTCGTCGGGTAAAATAATGGGGCGACCATCGTACGCGCGATGGACGATGGGCTTCGCCGCGCTGGGCAGATTCGTGGCCGTATCGACGTGAGCGAACCACGCGATGACTGGGGTGGATTTTGCAGAAGTGGCGGGAACGGTGGCGAGGACGTAACCGTGTTCGGTCAACACGACGTCCGCGAGGCCAAGGGCTTTAAGTTCTTTTTCCAACACGCGGAGCAGGTTCCACTGGCCGGGAGTGCTCGGCGTTGAGCTCGAGTTCTCATTGCTGCGTGTATCGATCTGCACGTAGCGCAAGAAGCGATCCAGCAAGTCAGCGGTATCAATCGTCATGGCTTGATGCTCATGAGGCGGAGTCGAAGGGGCGACAACTAGAAATCCCCGGCGGCGCGATGAAATATACGGCGGAAATGCCGCGCGTCCTTTCTTAAAAGTTCCCTGTTTTTTAGAAAATATTTGGGGTGAAACCAAACGTTGATTCACGCGTCAAATCCCCCATGAACACAAATGCTCGGATGCTGGTTTCCCGAAATCGATTGGTCCCAACCAGTTTGCTTTTATTGAGTTTGGCCACCGGGGCTTTCCTTGCCGTCCCGTCTGTTCGGGCGGATGTCCATGTCGGTGTTTCGTTGGGGATTCCGTTGCCGCATGGCTATGCGGAGGTGCGTGTCGGCCGAGATCGCTACTACACGCATCGCGGGGTCTTTTATCAGAATGGTCCGCGAGGCTACGTGGTGGTTCGGGCGCCGCGGGGTGTGGTGGTCCGCAGTTTGCCCACTCATTATACGCGCATCTATGTCGGCTCGACCCTGTATTATCGGTATGGCGATGTGTACTATCAACCGGTGAGTGGAGGATTCGTTGTGGTGGACGCGCCCGCCGCGCAAGCGCTACCGCCGCCTCGGCCGGTGGAAGATTACCAATCGGTCTGGGTCGGAAAACAGGAATATCTTTTTCGGGACGGACAATTTTTTACCAAGACGGCTGACGGTATGATCTGGATGCCAGCGCCGCTGGGGGCCGTGACGAAGGATTTGCCGAATGATGCACGCAGTGTCTGGTTTCAGAACGAAGAATATTTTGAGAGCGACGAAGTGTACTTTCACAAAACCCCCGCCGGGTACGAAGTCGTGGCTGCGCCGTGGAAGAAGTGAGGGTGGTGGCTTCTCCCGTTCACCTTGATCAGATTGTGGACTAAAGGGTGGAGCCCGACGTCCGGGCGGGTTGGGGCGATGCGGGCAGGGAGGGGGAAACGCGCCCGGAGGTCGCGTTCCACCCAGTTCAACTGCATGGATGCGGCTTCGCTGGCGCGAATTCGGGGCAACGCTGGGTGCACCGAACCATCGCGGCATAAAGCCGCTCCTACCGCTTCGGTAACACCGCGGCGAAGAGGCGGTCGGTGACTTCGGCGTTTCGCAGCGTCTCGGCTAAGCCGAATTTCGGCGGACGCTTTTGGATGATCGCATCGGCGAAGTCCTCGATTTCCGCGCGGTAGCGATCGCTTTGCGCGACGGAAATTTCGCGGCGATCTTCGCCGGTGATCAGCGTGAGCGGGCCGGCATTGTCGAAATAAGTCTCGGGGATTTCGAGCAGGCCCTTTGTGCCGATGATCTCGGCGCAAACGCGTTTTTGCGTGTTGAAGCCGCACTGAGCGGTCGCGACGAGGCCTGATGAGTAGCGGAGCAATCCGGAAAAACTTACATCGATGCCTCGCTCGTGCACGCATTCGGCCGAGACGGATTCTGGCCGCGCGATCCCGCTACCGGGGCGGCCGGCCATTTCGTCGGCGATCAGGCCGATAAAATTAATCGGATAACAGCCGACATCATAGAGTGCGCCGCCGCCGAGCGCGGGGTTCCATTTGATGGAGTTGGGCCGATCCAACGGGAAGCGAAAGCTGGCGTTGATGAATTTGATTTCACCGAGCACTCCGCTGCGAATCACCTCGATCACTTTGGCGACGCGATCGGTGTAGCGGTACATGAACGCCTCCATCAGCGTAACCTGGTTGGCGGTGCACGCGGCGATCATGTCGCGGACTTCCGCAGCGTTCAGGCCTAGCGGTTTTTCACAGAGAATAGGTTTGCCGTGCTCGGCGGCGCGGATGGTCCATTCGCGATGGTGCGCGTTGGGCAGTGGAATATAAACGGCGTCGATTTCCGGATCACGCAGCAACGCCTCGTAGCCGGCGTAAGTCTTGGCCGGGTTGAAACGTTGGCGGGCCTCGGTGAGTTTTGTCTCGTCGCGGGAAGCGATGGCGTGCAGTTCGGAATTAGTGGCACTCAAGATGGCCGGAATGACATTGAGTTGGGCGATGCGCGCGTACCCAATTACGCCCCAGCGGATTTTGCGATTGAGTGGTGCGGTCATACGTTGCGTTCGAGCTGAGGCGGAATGTCGCGCCGGCTCAATGGGGAAATTTGCCGATGAACCCCGACGGGTGGTGGAATGTTTGGTCGGAACGGGAGCGGACTCTCGGGGTCCGATGGATTGGATTTGAAAATGCCCCGCGATTCAATGGGAACACCCATTGAGCTAGACCGCCGGGCGAGCTTGCTTATCCTTATCCCGTGAATCTTCGCCCGACTTTTTTGTTTTTGCTGAGTATGTTGATCGTGCTGCCGACGATGGCGCGGGCGGAGGATGCGCTGCTCCCGTCATCCACTGCGCGGCCCGAGCCCGAGGCGCCAGTCGCGCAGACAATCGCCGGAAAAGTGCGCGGCTATCGGGACCAGGATATTTTCGTTTTCAAAGGGATCCCGTACGGTGACGACACCGCGAAGCACCGTTTCCAACCTCCGGTGCCGTCGGAGTCGTGGACCGGAGTGCGCGACGCGCTGGAGTTTGGCCCGATGGCACCGCAAGGTAACAGCGCGCAGGCCACAGCGACGATGAGCGAAGATTGTTTGAAGCTCAATGTCTGGACGCCGTCCTTGCGTGTTGGTTACCGGCGGCCGGTGCTCGTTTATTTTCATGGTGGCGCGTACAGCAACGGCTCGGTGAACGACGAGGTGTATGATGGCGCTCACCTCTGCCGGCGCGGTGACGTGGTGGTCGTGACGGTGAATCATCGCCTCAACGGTTTTGGTTATTTATATCTCGCGGAACTCGGCGGACCGGAATTTGCGGACTCCGGCAACGTCGGTCAGCTCGACCTGATTTTCGCGCTACAATGGGTCCGCGACAACATCGCCAAATTCGGTGGGGATAAAGACTGCGTGACAATTTTCGGCCAGTCCGGTGGCGGCGCGAAATGCGCGACGTTGATGGCGATGCCGGCGGCGCGTGGTTTGTTTCATCGCGTCTGGACCATGAGTGGTCAGCAACTCACTGGACGCACGCGGGAGCATGCGACTGAAACGGCGCGCGAGGTGTTGAAAAATCTCGGCCTGACGCCGGATCGCGTCGCGGAATTGAAAACGATTCCGATGGAGCGTCTGATGGAAGCGATGCGTGCGGCCGGGAGTTCGTGGACGCCGGTGGTCGATGGCGGCGTATTGCCACGCGATCCGTTTGCACCTGACGCTTCGCCGCTGTCGGCGGGTATTCCGATGGTGATGGGCAACACGCACGATGAGACGACGGGCCTGATTGGTGCCGGCGATCCGGAGACGTTTTCGCTCACGTGGGAAACGTTGCCCGGAAAACTTACGCAGCACGTGAAGAAATTCATCGGTGATCTTTCGCCGGAAAACATTGTTGTCGCTTATCGCAAATTTTATCCGGACTACACGCCGAGTGAGGTGTTTTTTGCGGCGACCACGGCGGCGCGATCTTGGAAGGGCTTTGTGTTGGAGGCGCAGCGCCGGGCGGAGCAGGACGGTGCGCCGACGTACGTGTATTATGTGAATTGGCCATCGCCGCTGGATGGCGGAAAATGGAAGGCGCCGCACATGATCGATATTCCGCTGGTTTTCGATAACGTTGCGCACAGCCACTACACGGCGGGAGTGGCGGCGGCGCAGCCGTTGGCCGGTGCGATGAGTGAGGCGCTGGTGTCGTTTGCGCGCACGGGAAATCCGAATGCGCCCGGATTGCCGGTGTGGCCCAGCTACGAATTGCGGAAACGTCCCGCGATGATTTTTGATTTGCCGCCGCATCGGGAGAACGACCCACGTGGCGCCGAGCGCCAGTTGTTCGAGTCGACCGAGTACGTCCAGCCCGGTACGTAATTCGGATCGATGTGATTGGTGCCACCACGAAACACACTAAACACACGAAATAAATCCGGAGCGGGTCTTCGGCACCTTCAATTCCTTCGCGAGACAATCTCCTTCACATCGCTCTCATCATGTAGGCCAGCGTGCTCGCACGCGCTCTGGCTTGGGATTTTCAAATCCCTGACTGCAGGAGCGGTTTTACGCCGCGATCACGTTACGTCACATTCGATGTGATTTGCCCGCGGATGATTCTTCCGCCGGAAGGCCAATTGCGCCAGTTCGCGTCGTTGCACTTTCTCCGCCGTACTTTACGGTGCTCGTGAAAAATCAGCGACGGAACGGCTGGTTCCAATTCCCATACACGCGCGACGAGGGACTGTAGTCATCGTAGAAATCGGGGCGTCCGAAGCTGCGATAGGGGGAGCCGTAATATCCAAATCCTGCGTTATAAAATGGAGAATTGCCGTAGTAGTCGGGATAAAATCCGAAGAGGCCGTTTCCCTTGGACTGGGTGATCCCCAAGCTCAGCCCGAGTCCGCTTGCAGGATCGAAATAATCGACCCACATCGACCCGGAGCGGAAATCGCTGCCGTCACTGCCCCGGCCGTAGGTCAGGCTGAATCCGCCGTGAACTTCGGGTTTTGGACGAGCGGAAAACACCTCGCTGTCTTTGATCCGCGGCCGCTCTTTTGGTTTTGGACTGGCGGCGACCGAGCCCGCGATCAAAGCGTTCAGCTTGTTCAGTTGTTCGGCGGTGAGGCGATCGAGCCCGGTTTGATGGCGTTCGTCATCGGTGCGTCGCGCGACGAAGGTGTTGCTGAATTCGGTGCTGCTTTCTTTGCGCGCCTGGTTGACGTCGGTCGCGACGAGTTGGTCGAGGGCGGCGAGCTCCGCTGGCGTCAGGCCAGTCAAGCCGGCGGAAGTTTTTTGTTCGCTGGAAAGCGTGGCGTTGAAACCGCCGTTGGACGCCGACAGGGAGACCGCCACGGCCAGCACGCAAGCGAGCAGGGAGGCCCGAAAAATCGCGGAGAAAGTGAGCCGGGGAATCGACATGGGAACATGTGACTCTGGCAGCTTCCCTCAGTTCCTGGCGAATCCTATTTTTCCACGATCTCGACGGCGCCGCCGGTGACCGCGTACTTCATGACATCGGCGGAGGCCAAATGCTCGATCGGCCGCACTCGCCTCGCGTTTGATGATGTAAAGCTGGCCGGCGACATTGTAAGCCTGCGGGACGTAGACGGACACATAATCGTCCTCCAAGTTAAAGCTGGTGAGCTTTTCGTCGGTGAGGAAGCCGACCTGCCAGACATCGTCGAGCGTCACGCTGACCAAAACGGCTTTCGTAAAGCGGCGTTTATTGCCCACGAAGGCTTCGATGAAATC
>JANYFP010000005.1 GCA_025362555.1 Verrucomicrobiota bacterium | reverse complement strand
TTGACGGGAAATTCCCCTCGACTCGTTCGGGTGGCAAGCCGATCTGCATTGCTGCGCTGAAGCAGGAGTTTTCCCCAAGTCGTACGGTAATGATTGGTGACGGCGTCAGTGACCTTGAGACAAAAACGGTGGTTGATCTGTTTGTGGGGTTTGGCCGCTACACTGAACGTGCAAAAGTCAAAGCCGGGGCGCACGCCTACATCTATAGCTTGGCTGAACTCACCGCGTTGCTCCAATGAACCGGGTTTTTCGATCCGGCTATTTTGGTGCGCTGGTTTCATTTCTTTTCGCGTCCGAGGCTTGGGCGTCGAGCGCCGCTTCGATCGCGCCGTTTCCGCGCGAGTTGTGCACTTATGCCGATCCGGCGAGCGACGGAGTCTGGTCGGTGATTTTGACGCGGGCGACCACGGAGCCGTTTAATGTCGCGGCGACGGTGATTTTTCTGTGCGCGGTATTGCACACTTTTTTTTCCCCGAAATTGCGGCACTGGTCACATGTGGTTGAGGAGCGTCATCGCGCAGCACTCGCCGTTCGTTCAACCGAAAATGATCGGAACGAAGATGGGCAAATCGATGAAGTCAGTTTCCTCGGGCAAGTATTGCATTTTTTCGGCGAGGTCGAAGCCGTGTTTGGGATTTGGGCCATTGTGCTCGCTGGGGCCATTGTCTGGTTTAAGGGGCTTGATACGGCCGTCTCCTATATTGGCGAGACCGTCAATTTTACTGAGCCCATTTTTGTGGTCGTGATCATGGCGCTGGCTTCGACGCGGCCGGTGATGCGGTTGGCGGAAAATTTCATGCGCGTGGTCGCGTCGCTCGGTGACGGACGTCCGGTGGCGTGGTGGTTTTCCATTCTGACGGTGGCACCGCTCTTGGGTTCGTTCATCACCGAGCCGGCCGCGATGACGATCGCCGCAATGTTACTCGGCAAGCAATTCTATGAGTTGAAGCCTGGGGTGAAACTCATGTACGGCACCTTGGGCCTGCTGTTTGTTAATATTTCCATCGGGGGCACCCTGACTCACTTTGCGGCACCACCTGTTTTGATGGTGGCAGCTCCGTGGGGTTGGAACATGAGTTATATGTTCACGCACTTCGGGTGGCATGCGATTTCTGGCATCGTGCTTTCGAACATCGTTTATTTTTTGATCTTCAAAAAAGAACTGCTCGCGTTAAAGGGGGCGAAGCCCGATCTCACTGAAAAAAAGGAAGAGCCCGTGCCGGTCTGGGTGACGCTGGTGCATCTGGCTTTTATCGGGTTTACGGTTTGGTCGGCGCATCATCCGGCTTTGTTCGTTGGCGGATTTTTGTTTTTCTTAGCCTTTGCCCAGGCGACCGCCCACCATCAGAGCAAGGTCGATTTGCGGAGTCCGATGCTGGTCGGATTCTTTTTGGCGGGACTCGTCATTCATGGTGGCTTGCAAGGTTGGTGGATCGAACCAGTGCTCGGAAGTTTGGGCAAAATTCCGTTATTTTTCGGCGCCACCGTGCTCACCGCCTTTAACGACAATGCGCTCATCACGTACCTCGCCACGTTGGTGCCGGGCTTTACGGAAGAACTAAAGTTCGCCGTGGTGTCGGGGGCCGTGACTGGCGGCGGTCTGACGGTGATTGCCAATGCCCCCAATCCCGCGGGGCAATCAATCTTACAGCGTTATTTCCCCGCTGGGGTTTCGCCCTTGGGCCTGCTGCTGGGTGCGCTGGTCCCCACGTTGATCGTGACGTTTTCGTTTCTCGTTTTGTAAGGGTGACGGCTTCCCGCTGGCGTCACTTTGATTCCAGTTCGGCAAGCCGGTTCGTCAGAAAAACTGCGCAATCGATTTCGTGACCGTCCGGCAGACGGATGCGGTAGGGTTGGCCAGTAGTGGATGATTGGCGGGCAATTTTGTCGATAAATTCCCGGACATTGCCCACGCTGGCCCGCTGGTGATCCCATTTTCCGCGCAGAAATTTTACCGCTGTTGAGCTATCATATTCGCTGCCGTTGCGGATGAACTTCAGGTTGGTCTGCGTGCTTAGGGTAGTCAGCAATGCCTCGATTTTACCGATTTCCGATTGGGTGATGCCCGACGACTCGGCGGCGAAGCCGACGTTACTGGCGAAGAAAAAAATCAGAACGCAGAAGAATCGGTTCAGGTGGGGGGAAGGTATGATCATGGAAAAAGGCCGCGCTTGGCTTTGGCATCGGCGACGCGGGCGATCCCGAGCACGAGAGCGGCGGTGCGACGACTGCAGCCGTATTTTTTCTGGGTTTCGTCCACGGATGCTTTTGCTTTCGCGAGCATGCGATAGAGTTTGTCGAACACTTCGCCCTTGGTCCAGTAGTAGTTCTGGAGGTTTTGTAGCCACTCGAAATACGATACAATTACTCCGCCGGAATTGCAGAGCACGTCGGGGATGATCTCGATGTCGCCCCGGGCGGTCAGGATAGCATCGGCATCGTTTGTGGTGGGGCCGTTGGCACCTTCGGCCAGCATCCGGCATTTAAGGTTGGCGGCATTGTCTTTGGTGATGACGCGTTCCAAGGCGGCCGGAATGAGAACCGTGCAGGGCTGCACGAGAAGTTCTTCGTTGGTAATCGCGTCGCCGCCGGTGAAACCTATGAGCGATTTGTGGGTGGAGGCATAGGCAAGGGCGGCTTTCAGGTCGATTCCCTTGGGGTTGTGGATACCGCCGGTGAAGTCGGAAATACCTATGACTTCCGCGCCCCAATCGTAGAGGGCGAGGGCCGCCTCACTTCCGACGTTGCCGAAGCCTTGGATGATCACAGTCGTTTTTTCCGGCGTGATAGCCATGTCTTGAAGGTAGGATTTGATAAACCAGGCCACGCCTTCGCCGGTCGCCTCGCGGCGCCCGAGGGAACCGCCGAGTGCGATGGGTTTGCCGGTGATGACGCCCGGGTCGAAGTGTCCGACATGAGTCGAGTAAGTATCCATCATCCAGCCGATCACCTGCTCATTCGTGCCGAGATCAGGCGCAGGAATATCGATGTTGGGTCCGATAAATGGAATGATTTCCTGCATATAACGCCGGGAGAGACGCTCCAATTCAGTCGGTGAAAGATCGCGGGCGTTGACGATTACGCCACCCTTCGCGCCTCCATAGGGCAGGCCGACGAGTGAACATTTCCAGCTCATCCACATGGCGAGAGCGGCGACTTCGCCCAAGGTCACGTCCTCGTGGAAACGGATGCCACCCTTGGCCGGACCTGTGGAGAGATTGTGCTGAACGCGGTAGCCTTCGAAAATCTCGATCTGTCCGTTATCCATGCGGACGGGCATCGAGACGACGACACAGCGTCGAGGGCGTTTAGTTCGTTCGCGCAAGCCGGGTTCAAGACCGAGAATGTCCGCAGCAATATCGAATTGGTTGCACGCCTGTTGAAAAACCGGGGATTGATAGATCGTGTGAGTCAGCGCCATGGGTGAAAAAGGGGAGGAGCGTTGTACCGAATGGCAGATTATTCCGCGAACGGAATTTATCAATTGGCTTCGTGCGAGGGTACGAATCCACTTAGCGTTTCAATTATGGATAATATCAGGTGAAATATGGGAGGCCTTAGCCGCATTATTTTCTGGTCGCTGCGCAAAATGGCTTTTGCGGCGCTGCTGGCGCTGCTCGGTCTGGTGGGTGCAGGTCTGTGGATTTTTTTGCATGAGACGGCGGACTTCGAAACCCAGCAGAGTACGGCGGTGCGCGCGCTAACGAGCGAAAAACTTAAACTACAGGCGGCGATGACTGATGCCGATCGCCGGACTCTGGCGACTCAAACCCGTATCTACGCTTTGCAATTGCGCGCGGAGCAGGCGGCGAAAGTGGCCGGTGAATTGGCTGACTTAGGTAGCGGACTTGACTGGTTGACCACCAGTTCGGATCAGTTGAAGGAGAATAATGTCCGCTTGGGCCGAATGAAAGAGATGCAAACAGATTCACTTACGCGGATCGCTGACCTCCGGCAAAACCTTGTGCGGATTCAGTGGGAAAAGGACGGGATGGAAATCGCATTCGAGCGAAATCAAGCTCAACTGAAAACGACATCGGAAGAGCGTTCGGTGCTGCTGCACTACGCGCGGATGGCTTGGACTGCTTATGGAACGGCGGTGCTGGTTGGGGTGGTTCTGTTGCTCTTACTGCCGTCTGTTGTTCGGTTCGTTCGTTTCTGGAGAAGCTGAGGGAGGGGGCTTAAAACAGCGGCAGAAGTCAGCGCATAGCGGCAGGCCTTTTTGTCGGCCGACGGCCCGGACAAATACTGGGTTAGTTTTAACAAACAACGGCGGGTGTCTGCCGTTCTGCGATTCCCGAGCTCGGCAGGCAGGGACGCCTGCCGCTATTTTGATGAAGCGAACTTCAGACGTCGTGTATAGTATGGTAGGTGCGAGCGTGAACAATTCCGTCGAACAGGAGTTGCCGAACCGGAATGATTGGGTACGGGTGGTGCGTGCTTTTTAAGTTACATGCCGACTACGAACCGACCGGCGACCAACCGCAGGCCATTGCCAGCCTCGTGAGCTCGTTGCGGGCGGGCAATCGCCACCAGACGCTGCTGGGCGTGACTGGCTCGGGCAAGACGTTCACGATGGCGAACGTCATCGCGCAACTTGATCGTCCGACGCTGATTATTTCCCACAACAAGACGCTCGCGGCGCAGCTCTACTCGGAGTTCAAAAGTTTTTTCCCCGAGAATGCGGTCGAGTACTTCGTCAGTTATTACGATTATTATCAGCCTGAAGCCTACGTGGCATCGAGCGACACCTTCATCGAAAAGGATTCCTCGATCAATGAGGAGATTGAGCGGCTGCGAATTGCGACCACGAGTTCACTGGTGAGTCGCCGTGATGTGATTGTGGTGGCCAGCGTCTCGTGTATCTACGGTTTAGGTTCGCCGGAGGATTTTTCCGCGATGCGGATCCCGCTGCGCCAGGGTGGGGCGTTCAATCGGAATAAGTTCATCGAGCGATTGGTGGAGAATCTCTACGAGCGGAATGACTATGAATTAAAACGCGGCTGCTTTCGGGTGCGCGGCGACGTGGTTGATGTCATGCCCGCGTACCTTGAGCACGGACTGCGGGTGGAATTTTTCGGCGATGAGGTTGAATCACTGACAGAATTTGAACCGGTGGGCGGCGCGGTCATCCGAAAAACTGATCAATTTGATCTTTATCCTGCAAACCAATATGTGACGACGAAGGCCCGGCTTGAAGCGGGCATTGGTGGTATTAAATCCGAACTGGAGGAGCGGGTGGGCGTATTCGAGAAAAACCAGCAATACCTCGAAGCCCAGCGGATCCGCATGCGCACCAATTACGATCTCGAGATGCTGCAGGAGATGGGGTTTTGCAACGGCATCGAAAATTACTCACTGCATCTCTCCGGTCGGAAACGCGGTGACCGGCCGAGTTGCCTGATCGATTTTTTCCCCAAGGATTTCCTGACCATGGTGGACGAAAGCCATGTGTCGGTGCCGCAGATTGGCGGCATGTACAACGGCGATTTGGCACGTAAAAAAACGCTGGTCGATTTTGGCTTCCGACTCCCGTCAGCGCTCGACAATCGCCCGCAGAGCTTTGTCGAGTTTCAGCATATCACGGGGCAGACACTCTATGTTTCGGCGACGCCAGCGCCGTTTGAATTGGAGAAATCCACCGTCGTCGCGGAGCAATTGATCCGACCAACCGGACTGTTGGACCCGGTGATCACCTTGCGATCGACGAAGGGTCAAGTGGAGGATTTGATCGGCGAATGTCGCTTGGCCGCAGAGCAGGGGGAGCGAGTTCTCGTCACGACGCTAACCAAACGACTGTCCGAAGATCTCACGACATTTATGCGGGAGGCGAAGATCCGCGTCGAGTATCTGCACTCCGATATCGACGCCCTTGAGCGAGTGGAAATTTTGCGCAACCTTCGGAAAGGAAATTTTGACGTGCTGATTGGGATTAATTTGCTGCGCGAAGGATTGGACCTGCCCGAAGTCGCGTTGGTGGCGATTCTGGATGCGGATAAAGAAGGTTTCTTGCGCAGCACGACGAGCCTGTTGCAAACCTCAGGACGGGCGGCCCGCCACGAAAAGGGTCGCGTGATTTTCTATGCAGACGTCATAACGGAATCCATCCGTCGCACGATGGAAGCGGTGACGGGGCGGCGCGAGAAACAGATGGCGTACAATCTCGCCCATGGCATCACCCCGCGGAGCGTGAAGCGCGGGGTGCAGGCAAGCCTGCGCGTTTATGATGGCACCAAAGCAGAAGTCGGCGCGGCTGTCGCTGAATCGGCTGATGAGGTCGCGGCGGTCATTGCGGAGCTCGAGGAAGAAATGCAGACGGCCGCGAACAAATTGGAATTCGAACGCGCCGCGCTGCTTCGCGATCAGATCAACTCACTCAAGTCAGGCGATTTTAAGCAAAAGGGGCGGACTCCGTCGTCGTATCCGTCCAATAAAAAGCGCCGGCGTGGTTAACCGGCGCTTTCTAGAAATTTGCGGTCTTACTCTGGAGCTGATTCTTCCCCGTGGCTCTGGCGGCATTCAGTCATTACTCGCAGCCAGATTTCTCGCAGGTCAAACAGACGGGGCAAAGCGTATTCGCGATAACGCATCGCTAAAGGAGTTGCCGCGACATCGGCCTGACTCAGTCGGGCCAACGTTTGATTCAATTCGCGCAAAGCGAATTTGAAGAGGCAAACCGCGAGCGTGTAGTCGCCCATTTCGAGTGCCTGCACCGCTTGCATGACGTGCTCGTTGCCGCGGTAAAGTGACGCTTGCAACGTGATGCCCAGCGCGGCTGGTACCCGGTCAGGCTGCGCCGCCACGCGCTCCCAGTGGGCAATCAGGCTCAGATAAAGTGAACGCGTGGCAATGTAGACCGGATTACGGTGCAGGGTGTACGGATCCCAGTCGCCATCGAAGGAGTCATCGTCCTCCTCCTCGTCTTCGTC
>JANYFP010000584.1 GCA_025362555.1 Verrucomicrobiota bacterium | reverse complement strand
CCTCCACGCGCAAGAACTCGCGCTTCGCCCCGGTCGCGATATCAGTCAGCGCGAAGTCGACGCGACATAAATAGCCGGTAATAAGAAATTCGTTTTCACTGAGCTTCGCAATCAACGCGCGCCCGACGGGCTCGGCATTTCCCTTCGGCTTTTTTCCATAACCGAAAGTCAGTGGACCAAAATCCAAGACCGCCTGCCAGCGACCCAGCGCGAGTGTTTGCGAAGTCTGAACTTTCTCCTCCACGGCGGCAGACAGCCGGCCATCGAAACTCAACTGGGCAAGTTCCCGCATCATGGGGCTCAGCAAACGATAATTGATCGCGAGAATTTCCGCCGCAGAACCAACCGCCCCCGCCGCGTCAGGCGCATTGGCCATACGCGGTGCACTGTCGATCCCGAAGGGCGACCAGCCAATCGCACCTAACGCGATCGCCGAAAAACAGTAGCGCGAAACCGTGGGCGCGACCGACGTCTCCGGCACAAACAGCGCGTTGTCTGGCCGGCGATAAAGTTCCAGCACCTTCAGGTAGCGCGCGCGGTCATCCATGTAAATATCCGGGGCCAGAATATCCACCGCCGGGGCCGCCGCTTTCCAAATCGAAAGCACGTTGTCCGTCGGGCCACCACTCTCGTAGGTCGTGGCGGCGGGTTGCGTCAAAGGATCGCGCAAAGCCGCGTTGCAATAGAGCGGCAGCGGATACTCCGCCTTGCCCGCCGCCGCGACCTGTCCGATGAAATGCGCCACCGACCACGCGTGAAAAAATTCATCCGCATCTTGACCGAAAACTGCCGCCCAATTCTTGCCGGCGCGGCTCTCCTGGCCGAGCGCTTTTAGCAATTCAACCGGAACAGGTGCGGTGAAAAGAGCTTCGGCGGCGGGCGAATAATCGCGCACCGTATCCCACGAGCCGGGTTCGTTTTCAACTTGGACCATGATTACGGAATGCTGCGGATCAGCGGCCTTCAGGTGGCGCATGAGAGCGCGAAAGGCCCGGGTATCGGCTTCCAGCAAGGCCGGCGTGTGCGGCGACGGCGAGTCGACGCGCCGCCCATCCTTACCAATGATGCGCGGACAAAGCTCCGGTTGCTGCTTGAGCCACAGCGGCAAATAATGCGAGCTGCCGTTTTTCCACGTGGCAAACCAAAGCAGTACCAGCCGCACGTGGTGTTCCCGGGCGCCGGCCAACAGTTGATCCACGATCGAGTAATCAAACTTACCCTGCGCGGGTTCAAATTGCTCCCAATAAACCGGGGCTTCGAGCGTGTTGGCTTGGGCGGTCGCGAGAGCCGACCAGACATCCGGCAACGTCACGGGCCACGCACTGGAATTATGGCACTGCGCGCCCAGAATCAGATAAGGCGCACCATCGACGATCAGCGCGTAACGCCCCTCTTTCTGCACGAGGTGCGGAAGTGTAGACTCAGCGGCGCGGGCCGGGAGGCTGGTAAAAAACACCGCCGAGAGAATCAACCCGAGGCCGTTGAGGGGAAAACGGAAAGCTCTATTCATAAGAAAAACCCTAACCGTGGCGAAGCGGAGAAGGCCACCCGAATCACACCGGCACCCGCCACTTCAACGCCACTCGTGCCGTGGATAACGGCGAGACAATTCCGCTTTCACTTTCGGGTACTGCTCACGCCAAAAATTGCTGAGATCATCCGTGACTTGAATCGGTCGGTGATTCGGCGCGAGCACTTCAATCTTCACCGGCACCCGACCATGGCCAAGACTGAACGTCGAGTTCACCCCGTACAATTCCTGGATGCGCGCACTCATCACGGGCGGACCGTCTTTGGGGTAAGCGATGCGCGCCTTGCGGCCGTTGGCCATTTCGATTCGCTCCGGTAAATATACGTCGAGCACCGCCAGTTGCTCGGCCAGCAACCAGTCACGCAAGACGGGCATCACCGGTTTATCTTTCAACTCGCGGGCACCGAAACTGCCGTAGCAAATCTGCTCGATGAGCGTGAGGCGATCGGCGTCGGTGATCGGATTCACTTCCAATTCCGGCCACCACTTGGCCAGACAATTCACCCGCACGATCCACTGTTCCACCGCTTCGTTCCACTCGACCAGCGTGATGCGGCCGGCCACCACTTCCCGAGCCAGCAAAACCGCCGCCTCACCTTCCGGTGGCTCCGCCGCTGTCTGCTTTGATTCCAAAACCAGATCGCGAAACCGACGCTCTTTCCGCGCCAGTACTCGCCGCGCAGTCTCGTCGTAACTGACCCCACCCGCGTCCACGAAATCCGCGGGGAAAAGTTCCTTGAGCCACGCTTCTTCCACTGCGGTGCAAAGATTCAACAGCACATTCACTTCACCCCGGCTTTCGATTTCGGTAATCTCCGCCGCGACGAGCAGGTAGGCTTTATCAATGCAACTCTCGCGGGCGAGCACGCCGCGACGTTTATGTACGAGTTCACAGCGCAGCGTACCGCCATCGAGTCGCTTGCCCAGATGATCGCTGAAACCAACCAGCACACATTTCCGGACCGCGACCGCATCGATCCGTTTCTCCGCGATGTCGAGCCCCTCGCTTTCCGCGATCTCGAGAAACTGCTCGTACAACGGCCCCACCTGTTTCACTCCCTGCGCGTGAATACCGAGCCGGCGACACGCGTCCATGTTGTAGTTCGCTTTGTCGGCGTAGCGCCACGCGCGCATCAGCAGGAAAAAATCGGATTCATGCTCTTCGCCAAAAAGTTCATCGCGTGCTTCCTGCGTCCGTTTATCGACACCGCGCAGCAGGAAATTGCGCCCTTGCGTCAGCGCCGCCATCAGCGCCACGGTGCGAACACAGCCGTATTCCTGCGCGGCGAGAAACATCCGGGCATAGCGCGGATGCATCGGAAACCGCAACATGCGGCGGCCGATTTCAGTGATCGATCCCGATTTTGTAGGCCGGGTGCTCTCACCCGGCGAGGCATCATGCGCGCGGGGTGAGGGCACCCCGCCCACATGAAGAGCACCCAAATCTTTCAGCAAACTTTCCGCTCGTTCCAAGGCTTTGGCTTCAGGTTTCTCCAGCCACGGAAATTGAAAGATGTCGTCTATGCCCGCAGCTTTCAGCGTCAGCACCACTTCGGAAAGATCGAGGCGTTTCACCTCCGGCAATTCCTGCAGCGGACGCTGCGCGTGTTCGCGCTCCGTCCACAATCGCACGCAGACGCCCGGTGCGGTGCGACCCGCACGACCGGCCCGCTGGTCGGACGAGGCCACGCTGATTTTCTCGATAAGCAGCGTGTTGATTCCACGATGCGGATCGAAGCGCGCCACCCGCGCGAGTCCGCAATCCACCACGGCGGTAATGCCGTCGATGGTCAACGAGGTTTCGGCAACATTGGTTGAAACAATAATTTTGCGGGTGTCGTAGCGGGCAACCGCGCGGTCCTGTTGCTCCGGCGGCAATTCGCCGTGCAACGGATAACAGACAAAACCGCGCAGCGAAGATGAGCCCTGCACTTCCTGGACAGTGCGGTTGATTTCATAAGCCCCGGGCATGAACACAAGGATGTCGCCCTTCGATTGCGCCGCGATGCGCTCGCATTCGCGGGCGGCGACGGACCACACGGGATCGTGGTCAAAATCCACGGACTTCGCCAAATATTCGACTTGAACCGGAAACGTGCGGCCCTGCGAAGTCAGCACCTCGCACGGCGCCAAATAATTTTTGAGCATCGCCGCATCGAGCGTGGCGGACATCACAATCAATTTCAGATCAGGCCGCGTCGTTTGTTGGATCTGCAACGCCCGTGCCAGGGAAATATCGCCGTAGAGATGACGCTCGTGAAACTCATCGAAGACGATCGCGCTGATCCCGCGCAGCGTGGTGTCGAAGGTAATTTGCCGGAGCAAAATCCCCTCAGTCA
>JANYFP010000575.1 GCA_025362555.1 Verrucomicrobiota bacterium | reverse complement strand
CAGGCGGATGGATGCCAGGCCGTAAACCGGAGGGCTGAAATTCGTCGGGTGGTGCCCACCTTTAACTTAAAAAGGACATGAGCCCCGGAGTATACGGCACACATGGGGTGTCACTTATTTTAATTAGAACTATTATGGAACGATTACCCTACTATCAGCTGTTGCATATTTTTTCACTGCTTGTGCTCACCGCCCATACCTTCATGGCGTTCGGCAACCCTGATCCAGTGAATCGCAAGCGGACCATGATGATCACCGGGATCGCCGCACTGCTTATGATCATCAGCGGTTTTGGGATGCTGACGCTCTACAAGATTCCATTCCTCACGGGTTGGGTGATCGTGAAATTCTTTTGCTGGCTGGGTTTGTCATCACTGGCGGGCATTGTCTATCGCAAGGCCCATTTGCGCGGACTGCTGAGCTTGATCGCGCTCGTGCTGTTGTTGACGGCGGTGATCATGGTTTATTTCCGCCCATTCTGAAGTCCTCTCGCGGGATTGTGCAGTCCGGGAGGCGTCCCTCCCGCGCCCGACCGTTGACGTCTTTCGTTATGTAGCCTTCGCTTTGCTAGAATGAAAAATGCCAGTGGCGAAGCCCTCTGTGGTCTGTGGATTGACGATGGTGGCAAAGCGCACGTGTGCATTGCCACGCCCGACGGCGGACGCGTGGAACGCGTCGAAGAATTCAAGCCGTTTGCCTGGTTGGGAACTGAAATAGTTCACGAAGGAATCCATGTGGAGCGATTGAAAGGCGAGGGTGCTTTCAACTGGCTCGCGCACGCCGATACGCTGGTGGCGTTTGAGCAGTTCGTTAAAAGCACTCGCGACGGTACGCCACTCGATGTGCTGAAACCTTACGAGAGCCAGTGGTTGCTCCAACGGCGCGCCCGCTTGTACGCAGAACTTCCGTTTAAGGATCTGCGCCGCTGCCAACTCGATATCGAAACCGGCGCGGCCGAGTCGGGCGCTTTCAGTGATGCGAAAAATCCCGGCGACCGGGTCCTTGCGATTGGCTTGCAGTGCGGTGAGCGGCGCGAACTGCTGACGCTCGCAGAAGAAAGCGACGCAGGGGAAAAGGCACTCTTGCTCGCGTTCAACGCGCTGCTGCGCGAGCTCGATCCCGATGTGATCGAGGGGCATAATATTTTTAAATTCGACCTCGATTATCTGCGACAACGCAGTCGGCGCCACAAAGTGCCGTGTGCCTGGGGCCGGTTTGGCCAGACCGCGGAATTTCGGAACAGCCGGATGAAGGTGGCCGAGCGCTGGATTGATTTCACCCGTTGCGATCTGCCCGGTCGCGCCGTCATCGATACCTATCTGCTCGTGCAGTTGTACGATATTACCGTGCGCGAAATGACGGCGTACGGTTTGAAGGATGCGGCGGTGTATTTTGGCATCACGCCGGAATCAGGGGAAGGCCGCACGTACATTCCGGGCGCGCAAATCCAGCATGTGTTTCGGGAAAATCGCGCGCAGTTCCTGGCCTATTTGGCGGACGATTTGCGCGAGACCAAGGGCCTCGCGGAGGTGTTGCTGCCGACCTATTTTGAGCAGGCGCGCGCGTTTCCCATTCAACTGCAGGAGGCGGCGCTGCGGGGCAGTGCGGGCAAGGTGGATCTGCTTTTTCTTGAGGAATATTATCACGCGCGGGCGAGTTGCCCGGCGCCGATTGACATCGCCTCCTTCGAAGGCGGGTTCACGCGGAGTTTCAATGAAGGGGTGTTCAAACGCGTCCTGCACTTCGACGTCGCTTCGCTTTATCCGAGTCTGCTGCTGCAGATGAATCGAAATCCGAAGAGTGACAGTCTCGGGGTGTTCATCCCGATGTTGCGGCAGTTGCGGGAGTACCGGCTGAAATACAAGCAACTCGCCAAAACGGCTCCCACGGCGGCTGAGCGGGACGAAGCGCAGGCCCGGCAGACGACGTTCAAGATTCTAATTAATTCCTTCTACGGTTACCTGGGATTCTCCGGCGCGCGATTCGGCGATGGCGAACTCGCGGCGGAAGTGACCCGCCGCGGGCGCGAATTGCTTCAGGCGTTGATCACGGAATTTCAAAGGCACGGCTGCGTCATTCTGGAAGCCGATACGGACGGAATTTATCTTTCATCAGAGGACTATTATCTTCGGCCCGAGGAATTGTTGGCTAAGGTTCAGCCGATTTTGCCGCCGGGGATCGAGTTGGAACACGATGGCACTTACGACGCGATGTTCTGTTACAAAGCCAAGAACTACGCGCTCGCGGCCAACGGTGAAATCACGTTGCGCGGGTCGGCGTTGCGCTCGCGGGGAATCGAGCCGTTTTTGAAGCGCCTCAGTGATCAGCTTATCGCTTATTTGCTCGGGACGTCATCCGTCTCACCGGTCGCAGAAATTGAGCGTTTGCGGCAGGCGATCGCGAGTCGCCAGCATCCGATTGCGGATTTGGCGAAATCCGAGTCATTGAGTCAAAATCCGGCGGCGTACGAGCAGTGGGTTGCCGGCGGGGGAAAGCCGCGTCGCGCTGCTGCGGAAGTGGCGTTGCAGATGAATCCGCGACCGCGGATGGGGGAAAGGGTCAGCTATTATATCGGTCCAAAAGCCAAGGGGCAGACCTCCGATTGGCAGCGCGCGCGGCCGTTGGCACTCTATGATGAGGGCAAGGCGCCTTATGCCGTTGACTATTACATCGTAAAAATTGACGACTGGCTGGAACGTTATGGACGCTTTCTTGGGATTCAGCCAGAAGGACTCCAGCAAGAAATGCTCCTCTAATGATCCGCACCCGCATTTGTTTCTTTGTTTTGCTCCTGACGCCATTGTTGGTCTATTGGCAGACCACGTTTACCGACTTCGGGTTTCACGATGATTATTCCGTGGCGCGTGAAGCGCGCGAAGAACCGGGCAAGCTCGTCAAATTTACCGCCTCGCATGGCCGACCGCTTTATGGCGCGTTGCTCGAAACATCGATGTTGAATCTCGATGAAGTGGAACGCTATTGGATGCTCCGTTTGGCGTCCGTCCTGATTCTCACGATCATCGGCCTGGCCTTGTGGCGGCAGCTCTACCACTCGGGGTGGACGGAGATTGAAGCGGCCGTGATTGGGTTGGGGGTTACCCTTTTACCTGGCGCTCAAGTTGACACGAGCTGGGCGATCACGTGGCCGCATGTGCTGGCTTTGCTTTTGGCGGTGGCCGGTTTTTCGGCGATTGAAACGGAATTGGAGCGCGGGGGCCTGAAGCGGACGATTGCCTTGATCGGCGGCGCGTTGATTTATGGTTTGGCCGGGGTGCTTTATCAATCCAACGCCCTCTTCGCGGTCGTGCCGTTGGCGGCAGTGCTGTTGGTGCGCGAGACTCGCGGTTCGTCCAGCGATCTGCGGTGGGGCGCGATTCATTTTTCCGCCCTGTTTGTGGGGTTGCTGGGCGCTTACCTGTTGGTCGGCGCCTTGTTCGCGAACGGGGTGTTTCACGCGTCGTCCCGCATGCAACTTGAGACGAATCCGTTTACGAAACTCGTTTGGTTTTTCTCCAATCCGTTGCCCAATGCCCTCGCGCTTTTTGCGCTCCGGGATGATTTCGATACGGGTGCGGTGATTTATTGCACGGCGCTCGCGCTCGTGGCGGGGATAATCATTTGGGGCTGCCGCAGTGCGATCGTTCAGGTGGGCCGCAGTGCGAAACGGCGAATCATAGTTTGTGCGGTCGCACTGCCATTTGTCGCTCATGCAGTCAGCCTGGCGGCGGCAGAACGCTCCCTCGGGTACCGCACTCTTTTCGCCCTTTCCGGCCTGGTCCTTGTGTTGCTGGTGTATGCGCTGCGCAGTTTGTACGCGGCGGAAAAGATCACACTTCGTTACTATCAGGGTGGTTTGGTGGCGATTGCTCTGATCGCGATCACCACCGCTCATTTTAATACCGTGAACCTGTTCGCCCTCCCGCAAAGCTACGAGTGGGAAACCATTCGCGTGGCCGTCATGCGGGCGGATTTTCCGAAGACAGCGAAGGTTTTCATTGTGACCCCGACGATCGCTGATCGCGCGACGACGCGGGTTTTTGCCGATGAGTTTGGCTCGCTCTCAAGCGATTCCGATTGGACTCCGCGCGAAATGTTCAAAGCGGCCCTGCATGAACGCTTCCCCGTAAAAATGCCCAAAGGCACGCACTGCGAGGTTGAGCTCGGTCGAGAAATGCCAGACGCCAAGGACTACGATCTCGTGATCGACATGCGGAATTTTAAGGAGCGCGCGCTGCACTGAGCGGGCGGGCGCCTTTGAGCGGCGAACGCGAGAGGCTGTTTCCTCCCGGCAGGCGCGCAGTCGTTTCAACAGGAAACGAAGCTACTGCGATCACGTCCAACTCAGATCAGTTTTGCTGAGCGGCAATTGTCTCACGCGTTTGCCCGTGGCGGCAAAGATGGCATTGCACACCGCCGGTGGCAGTGGGGGCAGGGCGGGTTCGCCGAGTCCGGTCGGGTGATTTTTGCTCTGAATAAAATGCACGTCGATGATCGGCGGTACGTCTGTGATGCGCAGCATGGGGAACTGGTCGAAATTACTCTGCACTACGCGGCCGTGATCGATTGTGATCTCCTGCATCCAGGTGCTGCTCAGGCCATCGATGATTGAACCCTGCACCTGGGTTTCCGCCCCACTGAGATTCATGATCGGGCCGACGTCGACGGCAGCCGTCACGCGGTTCACCTTGAGGGTGCCGGCACGATCCACGGTGACCTCCGCGACTTCGGCGACGTAGCCTTGATGGCTGAAATAAAACGCGATGCCCTGGCCGGAACCGCGCGGAAGCTTCTTGCCCCAACCGGATTTTTCCGCCGCGAGGGTGAGGACGCCTTTCATTCGCTTGGTATCGTAGCTCGGGTCGTATTTACCACCGGCCAATTGTCGGTCGGGTCCGAGCGCGGCGAGACAAAAAGCGAGCGGATCCTGGTTTCCGGCGTGCGCCAATTCGTCGAGGAAACTTTGAATGACAAAAGCGAGTGAGTTGCTGCCGGGCGCACGGAGCCAGCCGGTGGGAATGTTGGTGTTGATGACCGTTTGCTCCAGCAAATAGGCCGGGACAAAGCGCCCGGGAAAATGATTCACGTCCATGTTGGCTGACAGGGTTGGTTTCTCGGCGTCGTTCAGACCGACTGTGATAAAGCGGTCGTGCCACGCGATGAGTCCGCCGGCGGCATCGAGTCCGCCCTGCAAATAGTGCCAGCCGGCCGGGCGGAAAAAATCGTGACGCATATCATCTTCGCGCGTCCAGGTGAGTTTGATCGGGCCACCTGATTTCTGGGCGATGGCGGCGGCCTCGACGACAAAGTCATTCATCAAACGCCGGCCGAACCCTCCGCCGATTCGCGTGAAGTGTACGGTGATTTTTTCTTTTGCGATCTTCAGGGTGCGCGCCACCAAGTCCTGCGCGTCGCCGGGATTTTGAGTGGGGGCGAGAATTTCCATTCCGCCATCGGGTGTTGGCCAAGCGAGGCAATTTTGCGGCTCCAACGTCGCGTGGGAAAGATACGGGTAGGAATAAGTGGCTTCGATTTTTTTCGCGGCCGAAGCCAGCGCGGCGACCACGTCACCATCTTTGCGCACGATTTTTCCGGGTTCTCCGGACAACGCGGCCGCTTGGGTCGCGTAATTTTCACTGCTCTGACTGGCACCAGCGCCTTCGTTCCACACCACCCGGAGTTGCTTCCGCGCACTGAAGGCAGCCCAAGTGGAGTCGGCGACAATCGCGACACCGGAGAGGAGGCCGGTGTAATCGTTTTGTCCGTCGAGCAAGAAAGCGTCGCGCACTCCTGGCAGCGCCTTCACCTGTTCCAGATTGGCGCTGACTGCTTTGCCGCCGAAAACCGGACATTTTTCATAGACCGCATACCGCAACCCGGGAACTTTCTGGTCGATGCCGAACAGGGCTTTTCCAGTCACGATGGAGGGATTGTCGACGCCTCCGACGCGGGAGCCGAGGAGTTTGAACTGGTCGGGTTCCTTGAGTACCACGGTTTTTTCATCCGGCACTGGTAGTGAGGCGGCCAGGGTGGCAAGTTCGCCGAAGCCGAGCCGGCGTCCGCTGGACTGATGAACGACAAAGCCGTGCTCCAAGCTGCATTCATTTACCGGGACGTGCCACGTTTGGGCGGCGGCGGCGATGAGCATGGTGCGGGCGACTGCGCCCGCGCGTCGCAATCCATCATAATTCATCGGCGTGGAAAGACTGCCGCCGGCGAATTGGGGTCCGAGTTGCGGGTCGAGTGCGCCTTGGACGATTTTTACCTGCGCGAAATCCACGCCCAGTTCCTCGGCGACGATCATCGGCAGGGAAGTTTTTACTCCTTGGCCAATTTCAGGATTTTTGGCGACGATGGTTACCACGCCTTCGGGTGTGATGCGGATAAAGGCATTGGGCGAAAAGGTCCGCGCGGGCTGACTGAGTGGCGCCCCGGAGGAAGTGGATGATTCCGCGAATGCCGTGGTGCTGCCGTCGAAATACAGGCCAAGTGCCAGGCCGCCGCCAGCCAAGGCGGTGACGCGGAAAAATTCGCGGCGGGAGAGAAGTGGCATCACGGGTTTCATGCGACACCTCCTTTTTGCAGCACAACGGCGGCGTCTTTGATCGCAGCGCGGATGCGCAGGTACGTGCCGCAGCGACAGAGATTGCCCGCCATTGCGCCGTCGATTTCCTCGTCGGT
This sequence comes from Verrucomicrobiota bacterium, assembly GCA_025362555.1. Classification (GTDB taxonomy): domain Bacteria; phylum Verrucomicrobiota; class Verrucomicrobiia; order Opitutales; family Opitutaceae; genus Lacunisphaera. The sequence continues at coordinate 2,023 of JANYFP010000575.1, read as the reverse complement.
GGGCTTCGGAGTGCCTTTCAGAAAAGCGGCGGCCGTCATGATCTGACCGGACTGACAGTAGCCGCATTGCGGCACATCGTGATCGCACCACGCTTTCTGCAAGGGATGCGAACCATCGTTCGAGAGACCCTCGATGGTGGTGACCTCCATGCCTGTGACGACGGAGACTGCGATTTGGCAGGACCGCATCGGCACGCCGTTTAAGTGGACGGTGCACGCACCGCATTGCCCGATGCCGCAGCCAAATTTTGTGCCAACGAGTTCAAGACTGTCGCGCAACACCCAGAGTAGCGGAGTATCGGCGGCGACATCGACGGGGCGGACCTGCCCGTTCACTTTTAAATTATAGTGAGGCATGGAGAGAAGGGGTATTGCGATTTAAGGTAGAACGGTCGGCGCTAAGGTCAAATATCCAGATGCAGGATCAGAAGTCAAAATGTCGTGGGTGGGGCACAGGCAATGGTTTCGGAAGAGGGGTGAGGGCACCCCGCCCACAGGGAGAGCTGGAGTGCTTACAAAATTATTTGGCGCGGCTGCGATGGACCACCCAGTCCACGATGGCCGTTTCGTTTTGTTCGTTGCGCCAAACGAGACTCAGGAACTCCGCCGGATGGATGTCGTGTTCATGAAAGAATCGGCGATCACCGCCGCAGCAATACATCAGCGAGGACGGAAGCTCCCCATGCAGTTTCGCTTTCGCTTTGGGAATCAGCCGGGGTAGCCAAGTGATGCCGCTGATCGCGTCCGCCTTTGACGGCATTTTGGTCTCGTCGATGAGTTTGCCGGATGATTTTCCCCCTTGGACATTTAGAAAATAATCGCGTCGGATCATTTCGATTGCGAGCGCCTTGTCCCAGCCAGGTTCACCGCCGCCAATATCGTCTTCGGCGTAATCGTAGAGGTTTTGCGCGGTCAGACCGTTGGTGGTGAGGAAGGTTGACTCAGTGGGGTTGAAGTAGCTTTCGGCGCCGCGCTGGCCATCAGCATAGAGCTTACAGGCTTTGGCGTAGAGTGCATGTAGCTGCTCGGCAAAGGTGTAGTGTTTCATGCGGATAGGAAAGCCAACCCGGGGGCCAAAGCAAGGGACGGATTTCAGGGGAGGGCGTGGGCAGAGGCCAGTTCGTCCGCGGGAGTCAGGCGATTCTGCACTTGTAAGCGGATTCAGGCGGGGCGACCCTGTGCAGGCATGAGTTACCCATTGCTCGAAAAAATCGCGCAAGGCTTTCGGGACAATGAGTCCGCCAGTTTGCGGGTACGGGTCTTCCGTTTGGTAACGGCGATGACTGCGGTCATGTGTCTGGGGTTGATCATGCCGATGAATTTGGCGCAACAAATGCCACTCGGCGTTCATCTGGGCAATATCGCTCTGGGCCTGTGGGCCGGCTTCATTTTCTGGCAATCGTGTCGTAATCGAAATTATGTAGTGACGTTTGTCGTCACGGCGTTGCTCGCGCTGGATTCGATTTGGTTCCTGAACGCCGGTTCGCGGGGCAGCGTCACTTATTTTTATTTTCCGACTCTGCTGTTTACCTTGGGCATTTTCTCGGGGCGCACCAGCCGGTGGTTCACGTTGGCTCAAGTGGTGAATGTTCCGGTCTTATTTGCGTTGGAGTATTTCTATCCGTCCTGGGTCACGCCATTCAACACCGATTCGGACCGGGTCATGGATAACTTGACGGGCTTTTTTTCAGCGAGTGTGACGACGATCCTGATCGCGACGATTATCCTGCGGGACTACAATCGCGAGCAGTGCCGATTGGTGGAAGTGGCGGCCCAATTAACGGCCAGCGAGCAGAAGTACCGCGCGATTTTTGATGCGACGAGCGATGCCATGTTTGTGTACACTGCCGATGGGCAGGCGATCGATTTGAATGAACGGGCCTGCACCCTTTTCGGATTTGATCGTGAGGCGGGCCTGACCCTTTCGTTTAATGACTGCAGTCTGGGCGCGAGTCCGTACTCAGCGGTGGAAGCGAAAGAAAAAATCCTGCTGGCGTTCGAGGGTCATGCCCTGGTGTTTGAG
>JANYFP010000526.1 GCA_025362555.1 Verrucomicrobiota bacterium | reverse complement strand
GTCAAACCCGAATATTTGTGGTCGTGATTGCTAATCGTAATCCGGAAATTGCCGCTCGATTTGAACAAATCCAGGTAACAGTAGATCGGGTTTGCCCCCTTATTCCGCTCCCGGGTGGCGGAGGGAGTCGCCGGCGAATTGGGGTTGTCTTGTTTTGGAGTCTGGCCTTCAACCCTTGGAAATTTTATGTCCCGCACCCTGCTTAATCTGGTGGTCGTTTCGTTAACGATGATTTGCCTGAACGGCCCCCTGATCCACGCCAAGTCAACTTGGGTACGGGCCTCGACCGACGAAGTGATTGTGATTTCGGACGCGCCGCAAAAAGCGGTGACCGAGTACGTCGTAAAATATTCGGCCTTCCGGCAAGCGTTTATCAATTTGCTCACCCCAACCGGCCGCCGCCCGCCGCCGATGGTATTATTGCTCTTTGCAAATCAGGCCGAATTGAAAAGCCACTTGGCCGATTCAAAGGACAACCTCATCGCCTTTAGTACCGAAATCGATCGCACGGCGTTGACGGCATTGGCCAACTCAGGCGATCCTGAAGGCGATTTGGCTACCGCGTTTGAGTTCGATACTATCTGTTCGCTCCAACGTGTCGGTTATTTTCTGCCGCTGTGGATGACGCAAGGCACAGGCGAGGTTATGAGCACGCTGCGAATCAAGAATGGCCAATGCATTATCGACGCCAATCGCAGCCAGTCCGACTCGGTGTGGAGGGATCTGCGGGTATTACCATGGAAGCACTTCTTCGAGTTTTACCAATCTGCACCGGAGTACAAAGGTCCCAAAGCGGAAGGGATGTATCAGGCCCAAGCTTGGGCAACGATGACAGCCATTTTATTCAAAGAGAAAACCCCTCGCGAACAATTTGCGCGCTTGGCCGGCAAGTTTCCTACCGAAGAAGGAATACAGGCGGTCAGCGAGATGTTGGGTGTACCGGAAGATAAATTCACTGAGACCGTTCAACGGCAGTTGATCCACAATACTGTCGTGGCAATCCCATACGACGAAAAGACGATTCTAGCCGACATCAAGATTCGGCCCGCCGAGCAATGCGAGGTGATGGCTTATCGGGGCGAGGTATTGATTGCCAGCGGACGCATAGCGGAAGGAAATCAGCTGATTGATGAAGCCCGCATCCTATCACCCAACGCGGTGGAATCCAATGAGGCGAGGGCTCGACGCTCATTGCGCGAGAAGGACCAAAGTGCTGCCGCGCGCTACTACCGACTCGCGATCGAAGCGGGATCGGCAAATGTGAACGCTTTGCTCACATCAGCCGCGGAATATTTGGATGTAACCGCAGATTTTCCCAACCCCGTGATGGACGGTCCGAAAGATACGGTCACCGCGTTAGCGCAAATTCATCGCGCAATGGAACTCGATCCGGGTAATGCCCGCGCGCGAAGATTGATGGGGCGAGCTTATTTTATCGCTGAAAAGCCGAGCGAGGAAGGACTGGCTGAACTAAGTGAGGCGCTCACCGACGATGCGACCGGTTTACAGCTGCGTTATTATCGCGGCCTGCTTTACAATCGCATCGGCAGAAAAACCGATGCACTCGCGGACTTCGATCAAATCGTCCGAAATCCGACGACTCCAGGGTTTTTGCTCACCCAAGTAAAAGGCTCCCGAATGCCGCTACTGTTTGAAGCCGACCAGAAAACTTTAGACCAGATGCTGGCAGACCAAAAATTTGACCAAGCGCGGGCTCTGATGGATCAGCGGATCATAGAGACCGAGAAAACTCCCGCCGAGGGAGCTTATCGTAAGATGCGTGCTTGGGTGGATGAAACAGAGCTGTGGACGCAGGCTGTTTCTCTTTATAATGCGAAAGACATGACCGGCGCACTAAACGCCGCGCGCAAATTTACTCTCGATTTCCCTAACAGTATCCGGATTAAAGAAGCCAAACGCATGGTGGCGGGAGTGGAATTAATCCTTAAGAAAAGATCTGACAGGGAAAAAACGCCATAAGGGTTGGAGGGTAAGCAGACGGCTGAGAGCCTTATAGACAGAGCGCTCATTCTTCTGGGAAAGTCCGACGGGCTCAGCCGCTAGAAGCCGTAATCCGTCTTCCACGAATTCGCCGGTGGACCCAACGCCTGGGCGAACGCGGGCAAAGTCAGCATCCTGAATCCGTGCAGCCCGGCAGGGAAAAGACCCGGGGATTTCGACCCGGGTCGATCCGCTTATTTGCCTTACGCGATAAACGAAGTTAAAGGAACTCACCTGATGAAATCTATTTCTCTTCCGCTGCTAACCGGTCTGCTGCTGCTCACCTCAACAACGACAGCTATGAGAGCCGAGAAAATCATCCATGACGTGACGTTCGCCACCGTCGGCGAAACCAAGCTGCAGCTTGATCTTTATCTGCCCGAGTCGACCAAGCCGGCGGGCCTGATTATCTGGGTGCATGGCGGTGCGTGGCGCGCGGGATCGAGAAAGGAGGTCGATCTCAAGGGCCTGGTCGCCCGCGGCTGGGCCATCGCCAGCGTGGATTATCGCTTATCCACCGTCGCACGTTTCCCCGCACAGATTCATGACCTCAAAGCCGCCATCCGCTATCTTCGCGCCCACGCGATCGACTACGATCTGCCTCCTTCACGTTTCATCATTGCCGGCTCATCGGCCGGCGGACACCTCGCCGCACTCGTGGGAGTCACCAACGGTCTCGCCGCGCTGGAAGGCGCTGAAGGAGATTTCACGAAGGAGTCCTCGAACGTCCAGGCCATCGTCGATCTTTACGGGGCCAGCAATCTCACCACGATTATCCCGCAGTCGACGCCCCACGGCTTGAGCGTGCGAGCGCCGGCGCTCGATCTGTTGCTCGGCGGTCAGCCGGAGGCCGTGCCGGAACTGGCGAAACTCGCGAGTCCGGTCTTTCAGGTCGACGCCTCAGATCCGCCCTTGTTGCTCGAACACGGCGACCAAGACCCGCAGATGCCGATCAACCAGTCGCACGAACTCCAAGGCGCCTACGAAAAACTCGGACTGACGGTGGTCTTCAAAGTCATGCACGGCTCCGGCCACGGCGGCCCGGCCTTCACCGACGAGGCAAACCTCGCCCTGATCGATTCGTTCCTCCACGCCCATCTGCCAAACTGATTGCTGTTTTCTGTCGGAGAGCCGATCTCCCTCGAGGCCGCGAGCCGCCTGGAGACGGACCCATCGAACCAAGACTCCTCATTTGCAGTTAGCCGTAACGATTCAGAAGATTTCCCACGAAACACACGAATCACACGAAAATCAGAGGAGAAATACCGTTACGACCCTTGGGCGCAGTCACCACCGGTGAGTGAACGAATTTAGGATCCGCTTTCTTTCATAATCTGCTTCTTTCGTGTATTTCGTGTGTTTCGTGGGCACTTCCTATTGCACGGCTCCGGCTTAGCGGCAGACGGCAGAACGGCCAAGTCCAACGGGGTCAGGGCGCTAGACGATAGAAACTGAATTGCTCAAGTAACGGGTACGGGCCGACGGTGTCCTGACGTGACATTTGACAAGCTGGCAGGTCGCGATCGTCACGGATCTGAGCGTTCCGGCCAGTCCACTCAGGCGATCGCTTTCACCAGTCCCCCTTCAACGCGGATCGAGGAACCGTTCATCCCCGCCGCGAGCGGACTGCAGACGAACGCCACCACGCTGGCGATTTCTTCGACCGTCTCGAAGCGCTTGAGCAGCGAGGTCGGCCGCACTTTCTCAAAGAACTCCTGCTCGAATTCCGCGAACGGTTTGCCGCCGCTGAGCTTGTCGACGAAATCCGCGACTCCTTCCGAACGCGTGGGGCCGGGCAGCACGGAATTCACCGTCACCGCCGTGCCTGCAGTCAGTTCGGCGAGTCCGCGGGCCACCGCCAGTTGCGCGGTCTTGGTCATGCCGTAATGGATCATCTCCGCGGGAATATGCAGCGCGCTCTCGCTCGAGATGAAAACGATGCGCCCGCGGTTGCGTTGCAACATCCCGTCGAAATAGAGCCGGCTGAGGCGCACGCCGCTCAGCACGTTGACGTCGAAAAAGCGCTGCCATTCCGCGTCCGCGATCTCGCGAAAAGGTTTCGGATCGAAGATGCCGAGGTTGTTGATGAGAATGTCGACCGAGGGAAATGCGGCCACCAACCGGTCAGCATCGGCGGCTTGGGAGAGATCGCCGGGGAACTTCTCGAGCTTCGCGTTCGGCAACACGCCGAGAATACGCTGCACCGCTTCGTCGACTCCGGCGGCAGTCCGGCCGTTGACGATGACGCGGGCGCCTTCCGCCGCGAGGGCGCGGGCAATCGCGTGGCCGATGCCTTTGGTGGAAGCGGTGACCAGAGCCAGTTGGCCGTCGAGTTGAAGA
>JANYFP010000521.1 GCA_025362555.1 Verrucomicrobiota bacterium | reverse complement strand
CCTCCGTGTTGGCGGCAAGTAAGCGGACGCCTTCAGCCCCGTTATTGGCCCACAACGTTTTGGCTCCGAGGCGGTCCAGCCAACTTACTAACAGGTCCGCAATAAAAGTCTCATCCTCCACCAGCAAGACCGTCTTGCCGGCCAACGGTTTGACGGGGCTGGGCTGCGAGGCTGGCGAGTTGGGTTGATCGGGCACGGTGATGAATCCGGCATTCGACGCACGGGGGATGGACTTTAGATAAATCCACTAAAGCCCAGATAATTTATGCCGATAGAGCAAGAGCAGCTTTCCCCCTGCGTTATTATGTCCAATCGCATTCTCTCCCTCCTCACTGAGATCGAACACGCCCTTAAAGCCAATGATCCATCGCCGGATGATGGGACGTGGGACACGATGCGATTGATTAATTTCCATCAGGGCTTGGCTCGCCTGACTCTCGCCGTTCGATCAGTCACCGGGGTGACGGCGGGGCGGGGGGCAATCGTATTGCAGGATTTCACGTTGGCCGACGGCACTCAATGTGTGAAGGCAAACCTGACTTGGCGGGAGGTGGAGCAGCCCGTCGTATATTCTATTTATTCCAAGCCTCAATTGAATTGGAAGGTCGAGGCCGGGCAGATCGCCAATCAGTGGCTGGATGGTCACCTGGCTGCGGTCGAAGCGCGCGAGGCGCTGGCGGCTCACGCCGCAGAGGATCGCAATTCAGGCGGCCCTTTGATGTCCGCGACCGGTTAATTTTTAAAGTTCCCGAAGCTTCGCTCCATAGTTGAGGGTTCCTCGCAATATTATTTGGTGTGAACGGCGATTGAACCTAGAAAACTCAGATGAGAAACCGCTCATCTACGCTCATTGACGCTCATCAAGAAATTCAAAAAGTACTGGACCAAAAAGTGGTTCACCTGATCGGTGAACAAAATTCGCTGAACGAAAGCCAAGAATGGCCTGCATTAGCGCCGATTAGCGGAAATTAGCGGTTAACTGACTGGGGAATTCAGGTTGAAGACGAGCCGCGTTTGATGGGTCCGTTTTTAGGATTCGGCGAAGCATTAAAGTCGATGGGTGCGGCCGCTTTCGCGGTGATCCCGAGCAGGCCGCGAAGATCATCAATGGCGGCGTGGAGAATCTCGACTTCCTTGTTCATCACCGTGGTGGCTGCGGCGCTTTCTTCGGCGCTGGCTGCGTTGCTCTGCGTGACGCCATCCATTTTGGTCACGGCGTTTAAGATTTGTCCAAGGCCCTGGCTTTGCTCCGTTGAGGCGCTGGCGATCTCGGCGATGAGTTCATCCACTTCGCGCGCCTTCGTCACAATTTCCTGCAAACTGCCCGCGACTTTGCTGCTGATTTTTGCCCCGTGGTTGCTTTTCGTGATGGAGTCCTCGATTTTTTCGGCCGTTTCCCGTGCGGCTTGCGCTGAGCGCTGAGCCAGGCTGCGGACTTCCTCTGCGACCACCGCGAAGCCCAAGCCCGCTTCGCCTGCGCGGGCGGCCTCGACGGCGGCGTTCAGGGCGAGGATGTTGGTTTGGAAAGCAATTTCGTCGATGGTCCGGATGATTTTTCCGATGTTTCCACTGGCGACCTTGATCGCCTCCATCGCGGCGGCCATGGCTTGCATGTCGGAGGCTCCGGTGTCGGCGGCGGTGCGGGTTTGATTGGCAATCGTCTTCGCGCGGCCGGAGTTGTCGGCATTGCGTCTGGTCATGCTCGAAATTTCTTCGAGTGACGCGCTCGTTTCCTCGATCGAGGCGGCCTGGGTGCTGGCACCTTCCGCCACGGTTTGACTGGAACGTGTGACCGACATCGAAAGTTGGTGGAGCTCATTCGCGGCGTCGGCGAGGCGCGTGGCAAGTTTGGTCAGTGGACGGGAAATGGCGGCTTGGAAGCGCCACGCCGCCAGGGCGAGAGCGACTATGATCAGGGCGAGAATGATGATCGATGTTTGTACCATGTGCGCCGTGGTGGCGTCGCCGGCGGCAATTTTTTCGGTGGCATCCCGCTCGATTTTTTCGGTGTACTGGCGCAAGGCGCGCACCGTTTTGGTGAACAGCGGATTGTATTCGCCGGCGTAAATGTCCGCGGCTCCGGCGTTGTTGCCGGTCATCACTTCCTTGAGCACGAGCTGACCGCCGGCGTTAAGGGCGACGAGACTCGGTTGGATTTCGCGGGAGAGCCGGCTGATTTCCTGGGTCGCTTGCTTCGCCAGGGTCTCGTAATTTTTCAGGTTGGCCTCAATTTCATCCGGGTCCTTGACGCGCATCAACGCTTGGAG
>JANYFP010000519.1 GCA_025362555.1 Verrucomicrobiota bacterium | reverse complement strand
CCGTTTTCGACCACGGGCTGCACTGCAATAACATAGCCGTTTTCCAGACGCACGCCCGGCTGGCCCGACGCACGGCTCAGCAACGCCTGATCCGACGGAGTGGTAAACTCCGCAAAGACCTTTCCCTGATTGTCGAAAAGAACCGCCTCGATGATTTGCGGTTCTGCCCGGAGCGCTTCTAAATTCTGCCTCGCCTCCCGCTGATCGTAAAATGCGATGGCCGCCGTATTGTTATCGGCAGTAATGCGGGCTAACGTCGTGACGGTATGGATGAGACTGTTGCGATAGCCGAAATATTCGACCGTTAGAAAGACGACACAGGCAATCACGACCACCACCGTGCTCGTAAGCAACATCGCGAATCCCAATTTTCGCTGAACCGGAAGATCGTCAAGCCAAGTCATTGGCGGGATACGGTCTGATTGACCAAACGCGCGAGCCGAAGGAGCTTGGCGCTGAGAGTGAGATGAGCAGATTGCACGGCTGCTGGATTGATCGTGAGTCGGATTCTTTCAGCGGTGGAGAAAGCAACGGCACCCCCGGCTTCCGCAAAACCGGGCATGTCGGACACCGTAAGGACCGGCTGAGTATTCAGCCGACGGAGGATATCATCCATATGATTCGATTCTGAGCTGCTGATGAAAAGAATATGACAACGAGTTATATCCTCGATGCGGTTAATGCGCCACACGATCAATGGGCGATTTTTCAACCTTTCGCCTGTCATCACTGCCTCCAACGTGGAACCGAAGGGATCTTTGCCGAAAACGCCGATAATAATCGGACTGGACACGTTTTCGAACGCAGTATCCGGCCACTCGGTGAAACTGATAAAATTATAGAGAAATGCCGCCTTCAGCTCGTATTCGCCGGGCGTTTTTACCGCCACCGCAGCCCAAACCGGCAAGGCAAGCAGAAATCCGAGGGCGAGGGCTCTCCCAACAGTCGCAAGTTTCATCCCCGTAGCGGATGGGTTCATCGGAGTGGGTGATTAGGATTTGAGGGACGTGCCTGACGGCAAGCAGTTAGTAGCGAAATGCGACCTTTGCAAAGATGCTGCGCCTGATTTCCACCCGGTCAGCGCCTGGCGCGCCGAATTCCGGATGATGATCGTGCAGCAGATTTTGACCCACCAATGAAAATTCGATCTGCTCAGAAAAATGGTACCCCAGCCTCAGATTGAGCTCAGTGTAACTGGGCACGGTGCCCAGCTTCCCATCATTATTGTTGTACAATGTATCGATCCACCGGAGTTGGGCGTCCAGTTCGAATCCCCGAGGCAAATCCATGGACGAACTCAACGCCACTTGGTTTTGCGGATCAGAAGTTTCATTGAGCGTGTTGTTAAAATCGGACCCGCCCGCACGGACGTGAAGATGGGGCCGCAGCAAAGTATAGCTGACATTCAACCGCCACCATTTTGCCAGATCAGTATTGAATGCCAATTCGACCCCGTGGGTTTCTCCTTTGAGATCATTCGCAAAAAAAAGCGGCAGGAAAGTTCCCGAGGTCTGGCTTAAGCTGCGGATATCAGTGTAACTATTGTAGAAAACCGAGATCGATCCAATGAGCCGTGATCCAATTTCCCCGCGATATCCCGCCTCATAGGCGATCACATTTTCGGATTGGAAGTTCTTGTTTCCACCCAAGATGGTTTGTCCCTGACTCGGCTGGAGGATGTCACGGTCGATCCGGGATGGCGTGCGGACCGCTCGCGAAACTGCGGTCCACGCCATTTGATTATTTTCGAATTCCTTTTGGAGACGGATGCTCGGTTCAATTTCAAATCCGGTATAATCATTGTGTTCGAGTTTTGTTCCCACGGTCAGGAGCAGGCGCTCCGCGAGCAGGAATTGACCCTGCGCGAACCCGCTGAAAAGATTTTGCCGAAGCGAACGGGGATCAAAGCCGAGCGATGGCGCATCCTTCGTCTGATCGTCGGTCAGGCGATAGCCGAGGCCCCAGACAAATATCCGGTTTTCCGCGTAACCGTACTTCTGTTGAAAATCCAAATCATAGGTATCCAGGTTTTCGGTGAATAATCCCGCTGCGCTGCCCAATATTCCGGAGGGAAAGGCTTTCCGGAGATACGTCCGATCATAGTAGAACTGAAGGCTGGCATCCGAACCATTGGATAAAACCTGCGACCAACGTCCCAGCAAATTGCCCCCTCCAATGCGGGAATCATTCGCCTGCGGGGTGCTTTTGATTCCGTCATAATAGTCGCCTTGAAGAGTCAGCTGTCCTCCTGCGCCGGTTTGACTATCCATCCGAAATCCTCCCTGTGTCATGCGGGAATCGTCGGTGACCCTGGCACCCGAAGCGTAGGCCTCCTCAGACCGTTCGGTGTATTTCCCATAAATCCGGAAAAATGTGTTCGGGCCAAGCTGACCGCCGTAGCGCACACCGGATAACAGTTTCACCTGGTTACCGCCGCCAAATTCGCCGTAAGACCCTTGGGTATCCTTTGCGCTCTTGGTCGTGATATTGATCACGCCGTTTACGGCATTTGTCCCCCACAGTGAACCGCCGGGCCCGCTGACCACCTCGATACGCTGGAGGTCTTCCAAAAAAACATCCTGCGCATCCCAACGTACGCCGGAAAACAAGGGCGTATAAACCGACCGGCCGTCAATCAGCACCAAAAGTTTGTTGGCGAGATCAGTGTTGAAGCCCCGGGCACTGATCCCCCAATCGTAGGCGTTTTTTTGCGCGACGTTCAAATTGTTCGCGAGTCGCAGCACTTCCGGGATGCTCGTTGCGCCTGAACGACGAGCATCACGATCGGTGATCACTTGCAAAGCCGCCGGCGTATCCGCCAGTGCCACCGGTGAACGTGAAACGGAAGTCACCTGAATCGACAGTAATTCCTCGAGACTCAGCCTTCTTAGATCAAGTGGTGGGGTGGCTAAAGGTGCTTCCGCAAAGGTTTTCTCGGGCAGTTTACCGGCAAACGATATTCCCGTGGAGCTTGCAGCCGGTTCGCCCTGAACTCGATTCTTGAACTGCTCAGTTTCATTCGTAGGTGCAGGTTCATTCGCACCCAAACAAATTCCATTCATCCCTAACCATACAACGAGCAGTGAGCGCAGTTTCGCCGATGACTGCATTTGGCGATACCAAGAAAAAGATTCGATGGAGTGAATGGAGTGCAAATGCGATGGCGTTGAAAGAGGAGCGGTAAACGGACGCGATCTGGTCGCGCCCGCATCACCCACCCAGTAAGCGTGAATCTATTTGGTCAAAGAATGACTTTGGTGTTTAAACACCAATGCCCGTGTGCCGGAGTTTCCGGTCAGCGACCTTAGCGGCAACACCCAGGTCATATTGAGCTAACGGACACCCAAGGTGGTCGACGATCCCCATGCAAGTTGCCGCCAAGAAGCGCGACCGCATTGCAAAATGCTAGAAACCAAAAGCAACTCATTTGGCGCGCAAAACTCTATTCTGCTCTGCGGCCATGACTTCCGGATCCTCCAACGACGATGGCATGGAGACGGCGTACAATTGCATCACTTTTCCGCATGATCAAAAGCCGGTTCTCCGAAATCAACTCTCCCATGGTCTCCTTCATTCATTCACCCCACGACGACTACCCCGGCAATCTTTGTGAGATGCTGTTGCGAAATGTAGCCCATATTTTGGTTACGAATCAGCTCATTAAACGCGCAATCATGGACCTGCGTCCGAAATGTGAGTCCTCCGCCGAATTAATTAAAGCACTCAATGCCATCGTGGCGCTTAATGACCGGGGACAAATCCAGCTGCGCCTCTCGCTCTCGGAAGCAGGCGCGGTGCTGCCGACTTTGAGCGAGCGCACCGCCAGCCCGGTCATCTCGTGGTTCTGGGCAACAATTCCCGACCGGGTAACGCCGGGAGTGATGGCTGCCGACGTCATCGCAAACCTACGGCTGTTGGTCCAACATTTGGAATTGAAAACCAAACTGGCGGCAGAGGAAACCGCTTTGGTTGGCCAGGTTGGCCTCGGTCTTGCGCTGCTCGATTGGTCTGCCGAGTGGCGTGAGTTGGGCCATGATTTGCGTTCCGTTAACGTCCGTTTGCGAGCCCAAGCCTATATTGCCGACGTCCCCGAGGTGATGTCGCCACCAGCGGTAGAAGTTGCCTGAGCGATTAAACGGATTCTGGAATAAATATAACGAAACCACTCTCTTTCATGAAAACTATTACAGCTCAGAGAACATTTACCGCCGTCCGCTCCACCCCCGGGATTCAACGACCCCACGCCGTTCTCTATATTAATGATGCGGCATTTGCGGGAGTCTGTGCCTGGTGCTCTGATAAGGAAGAAGCGGATGAATGGTGTCAGAAACAAGGCTTCGTGACGACCCACTCGATCTGCCCGGCTTGTCGCGCGCGCTTGCAACACGAAAATGAGCGGATCTGTAACCGGTATGTGGCTTAGCCCAAAATTGCGTCACTCCGATGGAATCAACTTTAAAGCTAGTTTCTCCCCGACCTTCACCGAAAAAACATCGTCAGAAAAACACCGCCCCACCCGTTAACCAAAAAGCAAAAACCTCAACTGATAAATACCCACTCGGAGCGACGCTTCTGCCCGGAAAAGAAGGCGTGGCGTTCAGCGTGTGGGCACCCCACGCCGATGCAGTGAGCGTGGTGGGCGAGTTTAATTCCTGGAACGCTGATCTCCATCCCCTCGAGTGCCAGGAAGATGGCGTATGGCGGGGCGTGGTTTCGGCTGCGGGTGAAGGCCACGAATATCGCTACGCCCTTCGGCGGGGAGATTCAAAATTTACGCGCATCGACCCGCGTGCGATCAAAGTCACCAGCTCTGTCGGGAACGGGGTCGTGTGGACCCCAAAGCATGGCCCCAATAAAACACAGGGCGAATCTTCGAAACCCGTTTCGCTCAAAGCCCCGACGCTTGACCACCTGATTATTTACGAACTGCACATAGGCACATTCAACGCGAGCCCCGGTCAAGGACCGGGCACGTTCGCCTCTGCCATTGAAAAACTGCCTTACCTGCGTGACTTGGGAATAAACGCGATTGAAGTCATGCCGATCACTGAATTCGCCGGTGATCGTTCCTGGGGGTACAACCCGGCTCATCCTTGGGCCGTTGAGACGACCTATGGCGGCCCTGAAGGGTTCAAGGCATTCGTCGATGCCGCCCATCGTGAAGGAATAGCAGTGATTCTCGACGTGGTTTATAATCATTTTGGTCCGGGTGACCTGGGCTTGTGGCAATTCGATGGTTGGAATGAAAACAACCTTGGCGGAATCTATTTCTATAATGATTGGCGTGCGTCCACCCCATGGGGCGAAAGCCGGCCCGACTATGGTCGCGGTGAAGTCCGAACTTACCTCAAGGACAATGCCCTGATGTGGTTGAATCTTTATGGCGTCGACGGTCTGCGCTGGGATGCCACAGTTTATGTGCGCAGTTGCAGTGGAAAGCCGCAGGATCCGGGCGACGCGCTCAGCGACGGATGGACTCTTTGCCAATGGCTCAACGATGAACTTCGCCAAGCGAGGCCTGACTTCATCACGATCGCCGAGGATCTGCGCGACGATACCTGGCTGGTGAAGGACACTGGCGGCGGAGGTGCCGGCTTCAGCGCGCAATGGGATAGTGCATTCGTGCATCCGGTCCGGGCCAGTCTCCTCGTGGCCGAGGACCAGCAGCGCGACCTCGATAAGGTGATCTCCGCCCTCCGCTGCCGCTACGAGAACGATGCATTCCGCCGGGTCATCTATTCGGAATCGCATGACGAAGTGGCCAATGGCAAAGCTCGTTTGCCGAGCGAAATCGACCCCGGCATGACTGACAGTTATCCCGCCCGGAAACGCTCCGCGCTTGGTGCCGTGCTCACCTTCACCGCGCCCGGGGTCCCCATGATTTTTCAAGGTCAGGAATTTCTCGAAGACGGTTGGTTCCGTGACGAAGTACCGGTTGATTGGGGGAAATTAGTCGAGCATGCGGGCATCCATGCCCTCTATCGCAACCTCAGCCATCTGCGGCTTGATCATGGTCAATGCACTGCCGGCCTTGGTGGTCAGCATCTGGAGATTAATCACGTCAATCATGAGCAAAAAATCCTTGGATACCGCCGGTGGCGCGAAGGTGGCGCGGGAGATGATGTTATGATTGTGATGAATTTCTCCACTCTACCCGTAGACAATTATGAGATCGGCGTACCGGTCGGCGGCACTTGGCACGTCCGACTGAATACTGATAGCAAAGCCTATTCCGGCGATTTTTCTGATCAGGGCCCGGCGACAATAGAGGCCCAACCCGAACCGCACGATGGATACACTCACCGCATCAAGGTCGCACTCGCCGCCTATTCCGCGTTGATTATTTCCCAGAGTCGCACTTAAGGAAGTCCAGTCAGATTCCTGTGATCTTTTTTACCGGTGACGCTTTCCGTGTCTGCGGGATGGTTGCTTCAGCTCCGCTGCCGACCTTCTCGCGGATTAATGGAAAAGGCCGTCTCGGGGACCGGTGCCATGATCGCGTAATGTTGCAGAGCGCGCTGCCACCATTCGGCAAGATGCGACGTCGGCGACGCCCAGACCTCGTCGTGCAACGTGTTCATCGAATGCACGTCCATCAGTAACGCGAGTCGGTCGGCAGGGGTTAGCGCCGCAGGACCCTCGCGCAGCAACGTTGCACGCAAGCTTTCGAAGCGTTCCTCGCTCGCTCGTGGCAAATCATCTTTCGCGCGCAGCAGCGAAACGTGCACCGCATTCACATAGGGATCCAACACGGCCTGCAACAATCCGTAGTTCTCCGCCAACTCAAGTCCTGGCGATGGACCCCGGCGTCGGACGGACAATGCAGCCGCCAGCTCTTCTAATATGGGCTGTGGCTGGCTTTCTTCAGGAATTTTAAGCAGCCCTTCCCGCCGCAAAGCCAAGCCCACGTCTAATGATCCCGTGAAGTAGGATAACGGAATAGAACAGATCAAACCGGCGAAGATCGGCGACATCCAAAATGCAAGGGTCGAATCGATTCCACCGACTACCTTCCAGCCGATCAATCCGATCAACGTGTGTCCCCAGTGCGCTGAAAAAGTTTCTCCTAATCCGGACTCGCCTGCGCGACCGCGCCGCTGTTTTCCCCACGAAATTTTTTGCCGGCACACCGTCAACACGATAAACTTGGTGTGAAACAACATCAACACCGGGGCGAGCAAGGTGAAGATAAACGTTTCCAGGAATACCCCGCCGAGCAAATCGCCCCACCCGCCAAAAGCCGCCACTTCATCTTTCCGCCCTCGCAGCGAAAACAACGCAAGCGCTTTGGGCAGGAAAAGCATCCCGAACGTGAACAACGCGAGAGACATCACCTGCGTGTGATAACTCCACCCGGCATACTCTGCAAAGCTGTGGACCGGGCGCAGAGTGACTCCGGTGGTGCCAAACCGATAGGCGATCACCGCAGAAACAAAAAGAAACGCGAACCAGAGCGGCGATGCGAGATACGCGAGAATGCCGAGCGCAAAATGCACGCGGTTGACGGTGTGAAATCCTTGGGCCGCGACCAGCCGCGCGTGCTGCAGATTACCCTGCAACCAGCGGCGATCACGCTGTGCGAACTCAATGACATTGCCCGGACATTCCTCGTAATTCCCCTCCATAGCAGTGGCCAACCAGACTTCCCATCCCGCGCGACGCATCAGCGCCGCTTCGACATAATCGTGACTCATGATCCGCCCACCAAATGGACCGTCGCCGGGCAATTCAGGCAGCGCACAATGCCGAATGAAAGGCCCCAACCGGATGATCGCGTTGTGGCCCCAATAATTCGCTTCGCTCAGCTGCCAGTAATTCAAGCCCGCCGCCGAAACCGGTCCGTACAAGCGACTGGCGAACTGTTGCAGCCGAGCGAGCACGGTCTCGCCGTTCACCAGTTGCGGCACGCCCTGCACGATGCCGACGCGTGGATTCTTTTCCATCAACTGCACAAGGCGCACAATGGCATCGCCACTCATGATGCTGTCCGCATCTAGCACGACCATGTACCGGTAATGACTGCCCCAGCGACGGCAAAAATCAGCGAGGTTGCCTGATTTCTTATTAATGCCTCCGCGACGCTTTCGATAAAAAATCCGCCCTTGCGCACCGAGACTTTGCGTTAACGCCAGCCACCCCGCCTCCTCTGCAATCCAATGATTAGGATCATTCGAGTCGCTCAATAGAAAAAAATCACAAGCGGGCAACTTCCGCGTCCGCTGGACCGATTCGTACATCACGCGCAGCCCCTCGATCACACGCCCCACTTCCTCGTTGCACACCGGCATGACAATCGCGGTGCGCGCGGTCACCACGCGTTCACCGTCTTTCGGCGTGAGACTGTTTGTAATCTGGCAGGCGTCGCCTCCTCGACGGCGGAGAAAAAAACCGATTAACGTTTGCGCCGCGCCGAGAGCAACTAATCCGAATAGCACCGTAAACAATAATAGATGAATCACCTTCCACGCGTCGTAGCCCGTGCGCCAATGCAGATCGGCCATTACCAGCACCGCAGGCCCGGCGATCAAGACGATCAACGTGATCAGACAGTTGCGGCGCCGAGTAGCTTCACGGGGATTCAGGGAGGATGGATCGAACGAAGCTATATTCATCGCACTAAATTAATGCGAAGCAGCCCACGCCGCACCATAAAGTCCGACAATCGCCAGCCAACCCGCCGCTGCCCGCGCGCCCGACAACAATCCTTCCTTAAGTCCATTGGGATTGTCCGGGGCG
Source organism: Verrucomicrobiota bacterium (assembly GCA_025362555.1). Lineage (GTDB taxonomy): Bacteria > Verrucomicrobiota > Verrucomicrobiia > Opitutales > Opitutaceae > Lacunisphaera. The sequence goes on along the minus strand of JANYFP010000519.1, from coordinate 5,543 downwards.
TCGAAACTAAATTCGAGCGGCACTGCGGCCATGTTGGTGAAGCTCAGCTCAGGCCCAGACTGAAGGACGCCGGAGGTCAGTGCCGCAACGAATTCCGGCGGCGTGGGCTCACTGGATAAAAAGGAGTTGGACCAACGGCCGGATAAATCAGCGAGCACGAGAGCCAGTCGTCCACTCGCGCGCACTCGCTCATTGGACCAATCGCCGGCATAACCCGCGCGGGCAAACCAAGTCCCAATCCGGGCATGCGTGACGCGCATCGCCGCCTCCACCGGTTTTTCCCCCGGATTCGCCAAGGCTCGTTCACGCGCCTCGCGGATAATATCGGCAGAGAGCTGATTGAGCAGTACCCGGCTTTCCAAATGATGGGCGTGCAGGTAACTCTCCACGCGCAAAAACGCCTCATCCCACGCCGCTTCCAACGGCAAAGGCAGAGGGGCGGACGCAGTGGTTTCAATTCGTGGAATAAACGCGTTCATTTTTGAATAAATGCAACAGCAAGAATTTAAACTGGCGAATTCCTCCCCCGAACCGGGGCGACCCATCCAGACATCTTGAGCGAAAATTCTTTTCGAGACGAATAAGCCAACGCTTATTTGCCGAGCAATTTCGCCCCCACGTAGATGACAACGGCACCGCCGAGGCCACCGCCAAACAACAGATAGAGCATAGAATAGCCAGCAGCGGCAATGGGAAGGACGACTAAGGCGAGATCATACACGGGTGATGTGGTTTGAAATTTAAATGGAAACTCTTGCGGGAAATTTTTCAGAACCGGGACAATTACTCGGTCGGTGCAGGAAATATGCCGGAAGAGGATTCCATGCGCTATGGGGTTTAAAGCCCGTATGAACAACCTTCGGTCGGCAAAGTGACTTTCCCCGCTCGATAATATAGGAGTAAGAGGACTTTCATTCCTATCCATTGGTTCCCAATTTCTTCACGCCGCGGTCAGTCACTGACCCAACGTGAAAAGTACACCGGATAGAACGGAGCGCGTGAACATCAACCCGATCCCATGAACTCCTTGTTTCCGCCAAAAATTTGTTCGGCGGAACAAATCAGGGAACGGCATGCGGCGGGCCTCGTTACATACGAACGGGGCGAAGAGCTGGTTCGTTTGCAAAATCCGGATTTCACGGGACAGCTGAAACTCGCCGGGGTGATGCGCAACGGAATTTTTAGCGACGAGCGCGCCGATGCGGCGGCGTTGCCGTCGTCGGAAGAAAGCGGGAAAACCTACCATGACTCGCTCAGGCAAAAGGTGCCACCGGGGTCGTCAAAGACTGCGATTGTGATTAAACACCCACGGTCGCCCGCGTGGGATAAAATGTAAATATTCCGGTGACTCGGGCTCTAGGCTTGCCCGACCCCGAGGCGGTGCGTAAAGTTCCCCCCACCGTGATAATTATCGTGATAGAGGATCATGCACTCATGCGGGATCTGCTCTTAAAAGCCTGCGGCGAAGCAATGCCAGGCTCGATAGTGTTGGGGGCCAAGGACGCGGAGACCGGTCTGACTTTATGCCGTGTCCGCCAGCCGGACGTTATCATTCTTGATCTGGCGCTCCCAGATCGCCACGGCTTGGACGTGTTGGACGATCTTATCGCCGCCTGTCAGAAGACTAAAGTCATTGGCATTTCCGGTTATTCCGACGAATACACCTTGCATCGGGCCATGCACTCGAAACTTCATGGGTTCGTCGATAAAAATGAACAGACCGTCGACGCTCTGGCGGAGGCGATCCGTTCTGTGAGCGCAGGCAAACGCTATCTCGCTGCTTCAGTCCATGCGATGCACGACGCGCTGCGGAACAATCCCCTTTCATTTGACAAGATATTGTCCACCCGCGAACAAGGCCTGCTAGGCCTTTTCGGGCGAGGACTCACCAACGGCGAAGTTGCCGCAAAAGTGGGTTTGAGTGAATTGACGGTGCGCAATCATCGCTGCCGACTCATGGCCAAATTGAATTGTCGCACTTCGCCAGAATTGATCCGCTACGCGTTAGAAAAAGGCTTTACCCAGCCGCGGCCCTCTTTGGTTGCGCGATCAGTGAAAGCGTGAGCCCGGAACATCCGGCAATTTGCCAGAAATTGCTTGGCCAGGGACGCAAGTTGCAAGCCGGTTGAACTGTCCTGAAAACGCCGGGGGGGCCGGGGCGAAAGATTATCAATTGTAGCAGAGTAGATTGCGCTCAGCAGATTTTTTTTGGCACACCAGTTGCGACTTCACCGCGATGAAATCAAATTACGCTAAGCTCAAAATTGCTACAACTCTCGCCCTGCTGACCGCTGGTCTTCTCAGCTTCACCGGTTGCCATACCGTGAAAGGAGCCGGCAAGGACATCGAAAAAGCGGGTGAGCACATCCAAGATTCCGCTGATCGTCACAGCTAAGCGGAATTCCTCTCCGCCAGCTCAGCTCCATGCAAGCGAATCCTTACCTGCCAAGCAGGAGAAACCATTCGTGCTACCTTGCACTAAAAGTTGCGACTCCACCCCGGGGCGGAATCGATTGTAACAACCCTAAATTTCGCTCCGAATGATGCTCTATTTCGGAAGTAGGGTAGTGAGTTAAATTCGGGGACAGATAATGATACGCGCCTTGATGGGCACTTTTTCCATCTCCTCCGCGTGACGGATTCCCGAGGCCCTGGCTATCGCGGTATTCGGGACCATGATAGCTTTACTGCCTTACATCGGTTTATTTCATTTGGGTCTAATACCCCGAAGCCTACTCCGGGAATCCGTGCTCTAACCATTGACCAGTCAATACTGACGGCCACAGCCACCGGTTCAATTATCACAGGCGTCGTTTTTACCCTGATCTTAGTCTACGACGAAATCGAAACTCACTGACTGGCTCCTCTTATCACGGCCGGCCACTGCCGCTTGCCGTCGTTTTGGAAATGCGTTTGATGAACTGCGGAGTGAACTGCCTGGGAACCATCCAAGTAAACTACGCCGGGAAGATTCGCGCGCAGGCTCGAAACACGAACGATGCGCCGCAAGGTTGCCATCGGCAATGACCGCTGCCATTGCCGCAGAAATTTCCGGCGAACGAAAAAACAGCAAAATGAAAAAGACAAAGTGACTGAAAAAACTCGCCGAAGGCCAAGCCATCTCAACCAAGTAGCAACGGACTTCGGCAACATATTTTTTGCCAGAATGCTGATGAATCACGGGGACTATTGCCGATATCTTAGCCCGGGGCATCGTTCACAGATGATGACAATCCTGACCATGGCCGAATCCAGCGCAAGCCCCGGTCCTTTCAAGGAAGACTTCTTCGTGTTGCGGCCCAATGGGTAAATTTAAACGGGTTCCGTGCCAGTGCCTCGTCGCCCTAAAAGGCGCAAAAAGAGAATTTGGTGTTTAAACACCAAAGAGCTTCTTTGACCAAGCAAAGAGCTTCTTACGGACTGAGGGAGTAGGGTGCACGGGATACCGCATTCACCCGCATTATCTCCACCGCAATTAACCCTGATGATGGCTTTACCCCATTGATCGATGAAGTGTTTTTGCAAAATTCGCTAAGCGACAATTACTCGCGCTTACAACCAACCGAAAACAAGAAATCTGCCGTTCAAACCAAAAACGATATGAAAGAAAATAAGACTGCAGCGAAACATTCCCGGAAGCGTACGTTGGACAATGCTGCATTCATGAAACGCCTGATCGTCACGTTAGGCGCACTCGAGGACGGCAACTTTAGCGCACGGCTCCCATCTGACTGGACTGGATTGGAAGGCCGAGTGGCCGAAACTATAAACGGAATCTCGGCCCGGATGGAGCGGTTCAACACCAGTCTCCTTCGCCTTCGCCAGGAAGTTGGCGAGGAGGGCAAGATCAACGTGCGTCTCCCCATGGGGGATTCCATCGGAAGTTGGGCCGAACGCATCGAGGCAATTAACGCGTTGGTCGACGAGCTGTCCCAGCCCACCGTGGAAGTGGGTCGCGTAATCGGGGCCGTGGCCAAGGGCGACCTGACCCAATCCATGCCGCTCGAATTGAACGGCCGGCCACTCAAGGGCGAATATCTCCGCACCGCCAAACTCGTCAATGGGATGGTCGGTCAACTCGGGGCGTTCTCGGTCGAGGTAATTCGCGTGGCACGCGAAGTCGGTACGGAGGGGAAACTCGGCGGTCAGGCCCAGGTCAGAGGTGTCTCCGGGGTGTGGAAAGAACTGACCGAATCGGTCAATCAAATGGCGGGCAATCTGACGGCACAAGTTCGCAACATCGCCGATGTGACGATCGCAGTGGCCAAGGGCGATCTCTCCCGAAAAATCACCGTCGATGTCCGCGGCGAAATTCTGCAACTCAAGGAAGCCATCAACGTCATGGTGGACCAACTCCGGTCCTTCGCTGCCGAAGTGACTCGCGTCGCGCGTGACGTGGGGACCGAAGGCAAACTCGGCGGACAAGCCGTGGTGCCCGGGGTATCAGGCACGTGGAAGGATTTGACGGACTCCGTCAACGCGATGGCGTCCAATCTCACCGCTCAGGTTCGCAATATCGCGGGCGTCACTACGGCGGTGGCGCGCGGCGATCTTTCGCGAAAAATCACCGTCGATGTGAAAGGTGAAATTCTCGAATTAAAGGAGACGATCAACACCATGGTCGACCGACTCAACGCCTTCGCCTCCGAGGTGAGTCGCGTGGCCCGTGAAGTCGGCACCGAGGGAAAACTTGGCGGACAAGCCGTAGTGCCCGGGGTCGCGGGCACGTGGAAAGATCTCACGGACAACACGAATTTAATGGCGGCAAATCTTACCGGCCAAGTGCGCAACATCGCCGAAGTCACGACGGCGGTCGCAAAAGGCGACCTATCGCGCAAGATCACCGTCGACGTCAAAGGGGAAATCCTCGAGCTAAAGAACACCATCAACACGATGGTTGACCAACTGAATGGCTTCGCGTCCGAAGTAACTCGCGTGGCGCGCGAGGTCGGCACTGAAGGCAAACTCGGCGGTCAGGCGACTGTGCCCGGAGTCGCCGGCACCTGGAAAGATCTCACCGACAATGTGAATTCGATGGCGAATAATCTCACAACCCAAGTGAGAAATATCGCGGACGTCACCACTGCCGTGGCCAAGGGCGATCTCTCGCGCAAGATCACCGTCGACGTGCGCGGCGAAATCCTCGAGCTGAAAGACACGATCAACACCATGGTCGACCAACTCAACGGCTTTGCCTCGGAGGTGAGCCGCGTGGCGCGCGAAGTCGGCACCGAAGGCAAACTGGGTGGCCAAGCGCAAGTGTCGGGGGTCGCCGGCACTTGGAAGGATCTCACGGACAATGTAAATTCGATGGCGAATAATTTGACCACCCAGGTGCGCAACATTGCCGATGTCACCACGGCGGTCGCGTTGGGCGACCTGTCGCGCAAGATCACGGTCGATGTGAAGGGAGAAATTCTCCAACTCAAAGAGACGATCAATACGATGGTCGACCGTCTGAACGCCTTCGCCTCGGAAGTGAGCCGCGTGGCGCGCGAGGTTGGCACCGAAGGCAAGCTCGGCGGCCAGGCAGTAGTGCCCGG
>JANYFP010000467.1 GCA_025362555.1 Verrucomicrobiota bacterium | reverse complement strand
CGGAGGCCGCGCTCCACCTTACTGCAAATACTCACTGCAAATTGAGAAACACCCGCGGGCCTTTGCTCGCTTTCGCGGCATCAGCTTTATCTTTCGCGAGGAAGAGTCGCTCCGGATCGATCTTGCCCACAGCGATCAAATAATCGCGCACTTGCTGCGCCCGCGCAGCCGCCAGCGCCCGCAAATCATTCTCTCCGACCTCCATCGTCTCAGCCATGCGTCCGGTCATTTCCTCCACCGACGGACCCGTGGCCACCGTTCCATCCGCTGCCTTCACTTCCACCGGCTTCGCGACTTCCGCGCTCTTGGATTTATCGCTCCGCAGCGACTTAAACGTGACCACATCCACCACCCGCCCAAAAAAACCTTTCTTCGCTGACGGGGGGGGAGCCGCCGCCACCGGGGCCTTCGCCAAAGGGGCACCAAATTGAGTGCCGGGGGGAAACTTTGTATCGAACAACTGCTTCACCATCGCGGCATTTTCTTCGGCGGTGATCACCAATTGCTCCGGCGGAAGAATGGTCGGGATAAGCGCATGTTTTTGTTCCCATACCGCATGGCGAACGACCGCTGCGAACTTCTGCTGCTTGAGCGCAAACGTGTCGGCTGGCCCGTCATAGCTGCCTTCCAAATCCAGACTCAAGCCCGGACGATTCGTCAGTGCCTTCACCATCGTCTCCAATTTCTTCATTTCCGCCGCTTGCAACTGAGTCGCTCCAGCCGCGAACTCCTGATAACCGAGCTCGTCGCCGCCGCCGCCGAACATCGAACCCAGCAGCGAGAACGGCGACACCGCCGCCTTCGTCAACAAATTGACCACCACGCGCAACACCACTTTCCCAATCCGGACATTGGGGTCGTCGGTGTTTCCCTGGATCGGCACATCAATCACAATCTTACCATCCATATCCTTGAGCAACGCCACCCCGAGCCGCACCGGCAGACCCGTGGCATCGGCACTCGTCACGGGAGCGCCAAACGTGAACTGATTCAAGGTGATCACATTTGTCGCATCGATTTTTTTGCCATCAAGCAGCACCTTCACGTCGAGCATCACCTTCCCGCGCGCGAGCTCATAGCCGGCGTATTTTCCACTGTACGGACTGAGCGGCAACAGATCCACATTTCGAAAATCAATTTTGAGATCCACGTACTTATTTGCTCCGAGCGGATCGAGTTGACCAGTGATTGAAACCGGCCCGGCCCCATCCACCGTCGCCTTCAAATCAACCCCCGCCTTCGCCAGATTCTCCGAGGACAAACCGGTGATCGTGCCCGCGAATTGATTGATCGCCATGCGCACGTTCGGCTCAACCGAACGATCCGCAAAACTGAAATCTCCCGCACTGATCACGACTCGCCCGATTGAAATCTTCGGCGCAGGCGCGGCGGCCGGCGGAGCTCCGACTGGGGTGGCCGGAGCGGCCACCGCGACCGAATTCGCCGGCTCAACTGCCGCACTCGCTGCGTTCGCCTCGGTTTTCGTCAGCGCCGCCAGATTCAACGTCTTGTCACTAGCCATGAAAACGCGCGCATAGGGAGCCGCCAGCGTCACTTCTTCAAGCGCAACGCTCATCTCCGGAACCGTCCCGACTTTGATCCCCTTCACGAGCAGTTCACCCACGCCCGCCAATTCCTCATTATGCAGGCCATCCACCACCCCGAACTTTTCCACCTTAAGATCACCGGTGACGTTGGCGACCAGCGGCTGACCTGCCGGCATCGCAACCTGCACCGCCAAACCAATCGTCACGACCCCTTGCGTGAGATGCGCGTTGACAAACTTTTCCAGATACGGGCTGAGCGGCAACAACGCCAATCCCGCCACGTCGGTTTTCAATTCAGCCTTCACTTCCGGCTTGATCACCACGGTGCCCTCGACGTGCACCGTGCCCTGCGGCGCCCACGTCAGCGACAACTGCAGCGGCATCACCGCACCGTCCGCCAGCGTCACATTTTTGAGCGAGAATTGAATCCCGTTGAGTCCAAGCTGCGCCGGGCGCGGCGCGGCAAGATCAGCCAGATCCACTTGAAAATCCTTCAGCCCGATTTCCCCGACGAGGAATTCCGGCAGTTTCGCCGGAGTCGCGGGCGCGGTGGTCGCAGGCGCAGGGCTGCTGACCGACACCACCGCCGGAGTCGCCGGACCAGAGGTCGCAGGCAAAAGCATCGTCAGCAGATTGATTGAGCCATCTTTCTCCCGCCGTACGTGCAGCTGCCCACCGGTCAAGTTAACCGCGCCTACTTTGGCGGTTTGTGTGAGGGCATCGACGTTGATGCCGGTGATATCGAGCGCCGGCAGTTCCACCGCGACCGACTGACTCGCTCGCTCCAATAATTTTATTCCACGCAGTTGCAGCGCACCGTCCAGCAGTTTCAAAGCGCGTTGACCCGGCGTCAGATCAATTTCATAGCGCCCGCGCACGGTGAGTTTTCCCGCGACGAGATCGGCTTGAACGCGGTCTGCATAATAGGGCGCATATTTGGCGAGGTTGAAATTTTCGAGGCTCAACTCACCCAGCGAGCGAAAGGGTTCCGCCCGGATGGTGCCGGTCCACGCCACTTTCTCCCCGGCCTCGGTGATCGCTTCAAAGTGACCCGGGGCGCTCTGCGCACCCGCGGTGCGAAATTCCGTGACCGAAAAAGTCATCGGCCCGAGAATCGTCGCGAACGGCTTCGAACGCGACTGGTCCGCGAATTCCACGCGCGCCTGACCCACCTTGAGACTGCCAATCCGGATCGGCCGTCCCGGTTTGACCGGCACAACGGGAGCGGATGGCGTCGCTGGTGGCGGAGTGAGCTTCGCCAGAATATCGGAAAAATTCAGCGAGCCGTCGGGCTTGATGACAACACCGAGATGAAACCCATCGAGCTCGATTGCGGACAACACCCAATCCCCCGTCAACGAACTGAGCGCATCAAAATCCACGTAGAGCCGCTTCCAGCCGACAAACGAACCATTGCCCTCCTTGAGCCGGACATCGAAATCCTCCAGCGTCAGCGACAACGCATACGGATTGAAGCGGACTTTTCCAACGGTGACCGTCCGACCCAGCTCAGCGGAGAGTCGCTTTTCCAATTGCGCCTTCACAATCGGCGGCACCACAAAAAAACCCACAACAGTGAAGAGCGCGACAACGACGGCGGCGATCCAGAGGTTGCGGCGAAAACGGGAGGAGGAGGACGCAGGTTTCATTTTTACGGAAAATATACGCTGATCCGGCCGGATGCAAATGTAGCTTGCGGCAATCTTCCCTGACGCTACGACACGACTCCATGAGTTCCCCCACTCCACCAAGCATGTCCGCCCGCGAACTCGGGGCGTTCCTCCACGAAAAAATCCCGCTCAGCCGGGCCATGGGAGTGCGCGTCGCGGAAATTGGCTCTGGCCAGCTCATCCTCGAGGCGCCCTTGGCCGAAAACATCAACCACCTCGGCACCGCCTTCGGTGGTTCGCTCCACGCGCTCCCCACGCTCGCCTGTTATGCAACCCTGTGGTTACTCATGCACGAAGCGGGCCTTGCCGGGCATGTCGTCGTCAAACAGAGTGAGGCGAAGTACCGGCAACCCGTCAAAGGCCGGCTGCGCGCCGTCTCCGCCCGGCCATCAAAAGAAGCCGCGACGAAATTTCTCAGCGATCTGCAACGCCACCGAAAGGCCCGGATGGAACTCACCGCCATCGTCGAGGGAGAAAACGACCGATCCGCCGTAGAATTCTCTGGCGTCTTTGTGGCCGTTATCTGAAATTGAGGGATGAAGATCGGAGTTAAGACGCTGGTTTTGTTTCTGATTCTAATTTCTTCCAGCCGAGCCCAGGTTCCCCCCGACCAGCTCAAAACCATACAGGACAAGTATGACCATGGCGACACCATGGGCACGATCAACGGTGCCGACAAACTGATCGAGCAATTCCCCACTGACGCCGGAATATTTTATCTGCGCGGTTTGGCGAAGGGCCGGCGGGGCGATACGCTTGGCGCACTCCTCGATTACGGCGAGGCCATCAAATTGCAGCCCACCGAAGTTTCCTATTATTTGGCCCGCTCCAATCTGCTGACCGCGACCGAACGCTATCAATCAGCCATCACGGGCTACGAAAAGGTGATCGAGCTTCAGCCCACCAAAGCCGAGGGTTACCTGGGCCGCGGCGACGTAAAAGCCCGCATGAAAGATTACGCCGGCGCCCTCACCGATCTCGATAAAGCGATCGAGCTCAACCCCAAGACACCGGAGCCGTATATCGTGCGTTTCACCACCATGAGTTTAATGGGCAATATGCCCGGTGCGCTCACGAACGCGGACGAAGCCGCGAAACTTTTCCCGTCAGCGGCGGAAGTCTTCCACCAGCGCGGCCTGCTAAAAATGAAAAGCGGTGACGCCGACGCGGCCGTGACGGATTTGGACGAAGCCATCCGCCTCGCCCCGGAAGAAGCCAACTGTTACCGGGATCGCGCCAAAGCTAAAGCGGCCGCCGGCGACGGCGACGGCGCCCAAGAGGACGCGAAGAAATACAACGAGCTCGCTCGCGCGAAGAAGAAGTAGAAGGCAGCTCCCGCAGGATTATTGTCCGACTGTTTTCCCGACTGAGGGAGCTTGCTCGCAAGAGATTCAGGACTTTCTTTGACGGACTTCCCCCGTGAATCGCTGGCAAGCAAGTTACCCCACCGCAAACGAACGGCCAGAACCGCAACACATGGCTTCAATCCAACTGTCCGACTGCTTTTGTTTCGCCGACTCGCAGGCCATGCGCTGACGTACTTTCACCCCACCGCTCCCATGAAATCCCCTGCTCCTCTCTGTGCCCTGCTCTCGGCTCTGATTTTCCCGCTCCTCCCTTTCGCCCTCCGCGCGCAATCACCTTCCACCCCCGCGGAACCGGCCGCCTTTCCCGTCACCATCCAAGTTGACGCCAGCCAATCCCAAGGCGAATTGCGTCCGATTTGGCGATTCTTCGGTGCCGACGAACCCAATTACGCGACGATGAAAGACGGTCGCAAACTCCTCACCGAACTCGGCGCGCTTCGCCCACAGCAGGTGTATTTCCGCGCACATAACATGCTCTGTTCCGGCGACGGCACTCCGGCGCTAAAATGGGGCAGCACTAATGTGTACACCGAAGACGCGCAAGGCCGCCCCATCTACAACTGGACGATCATCGACAGGATCTTTGATACCTACTTGGCGCGCGGCATCCGACCACTCGCGCAACTCGGCTTCATGCCTGAAGCCCTCTCCAGCCATCCCGAACCATACCAGCACGAGTGGCGCCCCGGGCTGCCCTACCAAGAAATTATCACCGGCTGGGCTTACCCGCCCAAAGACTACGACAAGTGGCGTGAGCTCGCCTATCAATGGGTCAAACATTCCGTCGAGCGTTACGGTCGCGCCGAAGTGGAACAGTGGTATTGGGAAGTTTGGAATGAACCCAACGGCCACTACTGGAAAGGCACCTCCGAAGAATGGAATAAATTATACGACTACGCCCTCGATGGCATCCGCCGCGCTCTGCCCACCGCGCGAGTCGGCGGCCCGCACGTCGCCGGCAGCGGAGGTGCCTTCATGGACGGATTCTTGAAACACATCGTGCAGGAAAAGAATTTCGCCAATGGTGAAAAAGGCACCCCAACCGATTATCTTTCCTTCCACGCCAAAGGCTCTCCGACTTTCGTCGACGGCCATGTGCGCATGGGCATCGCCAATCAAATGCGCGCCATCGACACCGGCTTCGCCACCATCGCCGGCATTCCCGAGCTGAAAGCCAAACCGATCATCATCGGTGAGTCAGATCCCGAGGGCTGCGCCGCCTGTCAGGGTCCGCAAATGGGCTACCGCAACGGCACGATGTATTCGAGCTACACGGCCGCCAGCTTCGCCCGCAAACAAGACCTCGCGATCAAACACGGCGTCAATTTCGAGGGTGCCGTCACGTGGGCGTTTGAATTCGAAGACCAATCCTATTTCCCCGGCTTCCGCGCCCTCGCGAGCAACGGTATCGATCTCCCCGTGCTGAACGTGTTTCGCATGTTTAGCAAAATGGGCGGCAATCGCATAACTACCCACAGCTCGGCCGAGATTCCCCTCGACGTGATGATTAAAACCGGCGTCCGCGAACAACCCGACGTCGCCGCCTTCGCCAGTCTCGAAGGCCGACGTCTCTCAATCATGGTGTGGCATTACCACGACGATGATGTGCGCGGTCCCGCCGCCACCGTGGAAATCACCGCGACCCACTTGCTCGGCTTCACCGGCAGCGCGCAACTCACACACTACCGCATCGACGAAAATCACAGCAACTCCTACGCGGAATGGAAACGCCTGGGCTCGCCGATCGCACCCAATGACGAGCAATACGCCCAACTCCAAAAGGCCGCGCAGCTCGCCTCGCTCAACGCCGGCGAATCCGTGGCCATCACAAATGGCACCGCCACCTTGAAGTTCAACCTCCCCCGCCAAGGCGTTTCCCTCCTCGTCCTCGAGCTGCCCTCCACCCCGTAAGTTGCGAGTTCCGGGCTGTAGGAGGGGCTTTATGCCCCGATAGTCGACGTTCGCTCGCGGCGCGATTTCCGAATCGAGGCGTAAAGCCCCTCCTCCAGCTCGTTTCTTTCCGTCACAGGCAAAAACGCATATTACGGTCGACGCTGCATTGCTACGGCGGAACAAGCGCGCCGCACCCGACATCCCGCCCCCTCCCATCCCCCACAATCCGTTAGAAAAATTTTCCG
>JANYFP010000446.1 GCA_025362555.1 Verrucomicrobiota bacterium | reverse complement strand
AAAAGAGAATACAACTACTAAATGGTTCCTCGCTACTTCCGGTGGGTAAATGCGAACACCTATCCAAAGCCCCGGAGGGTTAAACCGCTCATTGGTTTCATCAATGGATGAAGCCTTGAAAGAGCGGCTTCGACTCATCGTCTCCGCCATTGGGTTTCGGGAGCCTGCTAATTGCAGGCAGGCCCGGCCCACTACAGGCTGCGATTAGCAGACTCCCCGAAACCCACACCGGAGACGATGAGTCGAAGGGGTATTCTAAAGTTTCGCTTATTGGCGAAACTCATTAGCGGTAAACCTGCCTTGATTAATTGGAGTTCGTTTCGATTGCTCTCAACACCTCCACCCATCGAAAACAGTGAGGAACCTACTAAATCATCGTAGGCCAAATTACCGCCAAGCCCTGATCGATAAATTTATGTTCTGCCATACACCCGATCTAATTAACCACGAATTTCACAGATTGCCACTGATACAGAAACGAATCGGAGAAATGCTGGATCAAATCTCTTCAGCGATAGAGCAGCGCGACAGGGAGTAATCACCCCCTTTCACCAGATCGTTACGGCGCGGTGATGATTTGGACGGCGTCGATCTCGTCGGGACCGGGGAGCGATGCGGCGTCGAAGGTCAGTGTGATTGATTGGACGGGAAACGAGGTCGGGGGAAAAGTGGTGGCGAACCAGGCGATCTGATTGGGCGGATAAACCGTGGTGTCGTGGCCCGACCACAATACGATCGTCCGACCATCGGCGGCGAAGGCTTCGACTTTCACCATCGCTCCGGGATTAAACGTCTGGCGCACGCGTACGGCGGAAATTCGCATCGGCGTGTTGTAGGTTAATTTCAGCCACGCCTCACCGCCAGGCTTCGACGACCACGCTTCGCCGTGATGTCCATAAGTGGTGACGTTCGGCGGTCCGAGCGCTTGTCGCGCGCTGAATTTCGGCGTGCCCAATTCCGAACTGGCTTCAGCGCCAGCAGCCCAGCGTCCATGCGGATCCAGCGGGAATTTCTGATCGTCGGCATTGACCACTGGTTTGACGGGCGGGACGGGACTCGCCTTGCCTGCCGCTGCGACCACGTTGTCCGGATAACCTGGCAACGGTTGCGGTTCAGGATCAGTTGAAGGCATCTGCTCAATCCGGCGGCGGAGATCGAAGTACTCGCTCGGAATCGGTTTTAGCGGTGTTTCAACCGCATCCTTGGTCAGCATTCGCTCTGCGCTTCCGGACACACAGGCGATGGCGACATCGACATAAACCATGGCTTTCCGACGATCACCCTTCGCTTCGTAAACCAGCGCCATCGCCATCGGCCCTTCCGGTCGCCGGAAGTTCGCTTTCATCATTTCATCAGAGGCCGATTGCGCCCGCTCGAGCTCGCCCGCCAGCAAGGCATCACGAACCCGAAAAAGTTTCCGACTCGCCAGGTCCGCGTCGGTGGGTGCAACCGGCGGGAGCGAGACCGCGACGTCAATCGCTTCGCTTTCGGTTACACCTCGCCAGCTGCGGCCATCGGCCAGATCAAGCCGGGCGACCACCTGATAAATTCCCGGAACAAAAGCGGCGGTGTTGGTCGGTTCGATGCGCAGCACGAGCGTAGTAACCCGGTCGGGCTGCAAGGTGAGAGCGCCGCCCGAAGGCTTGCCCACCACGACGAAAGGCCACCGTTCCAGTCCGCCGCTCGCGTTCGTCACAATTAATTTGATACTTGTCACCCAACCGCCGACTGGCGGTTCAAGCGTGACCGGTTGCGCCGAATCGCGGCTGGAAGTGCGAAGCGCAACCTCGGCGATCACCGGCTCACCGCGCGAAAGTGGCAATGGAGCGGGAGCCGAGGCGTGGCCGTTGATGCGCAAGCCAACGTCAGGTGAGACCGGCTCCGTCATCGGGAAGGCAACGTTAACGATGAGGAAAAAAATGAGCACACTGAGTTTCATTTTGTGGCTGTCCTTGGCTTTGGCGGTGGCGGCACGACAGGAATCTTTTCCGTGGGTGCAGAGTCGTTGAACACGATCCAGTCGGCGCAACTGCCCCAGCCTTCGTAGGTGTCGCCGTAGCGGGACTGCGGCTTATTGCCCGAGGAATTAATGCCGGTACCAACGGAGGAACGACAGAGTTCGAAGCCCAGGTGCTCGGTCCTTTTAGCGCTGATGTAGTAGTACGCCCGCCACCCACCTTCCTTCTCATAAACTTTCGCGAGAAAATAGCGCATGAGACACTCTTGCGCTCCGGAACAACAACCGTGTTGCGCACCCAGTTCCCATGACTTGTTGCCGATCAAAGCGTCCAACTTTTGGTTCGCGTCCTTCTGCAACGCATCCCGAAGCTCGCGCTCCGTGAGCCCTGAAGGTAATTTTTCGGGAAAGAAACTCCGGCGAAATTCCACCGCACCTCTGAGATATTCTGGCCGCATGACCTCGCGGGCCAATAACAGGTCCGGTTCGAGCATCACAGCCAGGCTCCGTCCCGTCTTTTCGTCCGTTATCTCTACCGGCGGCGGTGACGGGTAGGGATCGGCAAAATAAAAGTATGGCTTGCCCGTGCTATTCCGCGGGTCATCAAAAAACATGAAACTCACATTGAGATAAGTATTAGGCAGGCCATGATGTTCGACGCCGACGGCATGCAGCAGTTCATGCGCAATGGCCAAATCGTAAATCTGCACCAAATCGGCCAGTGGCACGTTTTCACTGGTGAAGGTGGGAGTCAGCGCGCCTTTTTGCTGAACCAGAATCCGAGTACAGAGCACGGGACGTCCCCGCACCGCGTAATTAGTGAAGAAGGCTTCCGCTCCGTCGCGACCGGGATCCGTGCGCAGAAAAACACCGTGCTGGTCCACGTGATGAGCGCCTTGGTGATGGTTGGCATTCATCACGCGTTTCGTTTCGTCGAATTCCGAGTTGCGCAGCCGGTCGTGCACTTCGGCGCCGGTGACCTTGGCGAAAAGGTCGATGCCGGGATGCGCGTCGCCACCAATAAAGTTGCGCACGAAGAAATCGATTTTCTCCGGATCACCCTCGACGTGCTGACCATTCACGACAAACCCGCGGTATTCCTCGTAAAGCGTAAAACCGTCGCCGGGATATTTTCCAGCATTGGGAAGTTTCTCCGAATCGTCGTCGTCGCCGGCGGTGATGCCGTGCTTTTTCTTCCACGCATCGGCGATCATGGAACCGCCCGTGCGTTTCGGGAGCGTCATGCGGATCGCACCGGAATCACCGATGAGGTGCCCGGTGATCGTGCGGCCATCGGCCAGTTCGGCGGTGACAGACAACGTCGACCACGCGCCGAAATCGAAACAATCGATTTGGGTTTCCGCATGCGGATGTTCCGGGTTGTCGGTGGACGTCGGCATATCGAGCTGCTGACGCTCAGCGTCGGTCTCGCCGCCGGGAATGAATTTCAAATCAGGCGCGGCGGCCTTGGCGGCATTGCGGGGATAATTCAAGCATACGCCCGGCTCCCGCGAGGTGTCGTTGAGCGTGAAGGAAAAGTTTTCGACGTGAACTTTGGCGGGGCCACCGTCCTTGGCTTGGAGACGGGCCTTGACGTCGAGCCGCGAGCCGGCCGCCCCGGTCACCGTGCCACGCGGAATCCACTGCTCGTAGGCGACCGATTTTCCACCGGCCTCCCTCCCCTCAATTTCCACGATCAGTTCGAGGTCCTTGTATTCCGGAACGAGGATGACCCGCGCCTGATAATCGATGATCACATCGGTACTGTTCTGATACCGCCACTCCGCCTGGAGTTCGGTCGGTGGCCCGGGCGGTAAGTCCGCGTCAAACGAGCCGTGGGGATAGTTGATATTTGGCTCCGTGTGGGAGCGGTTATCCGCGACCCAAACCGGCAGCTCCCAGTTGCGCGAGGTCATCGCCGTACGGAGATCGTAGGGTTTATCCATGTGCCCATTGACGAAAAAATTCCAGTGTCCGCGTGTCGTATCGAGATGGAGATGAAAGTCCGAAGCGGTGCCGGAAAAATCCGCGTCGGTCGTGGTTCGTCCATGGTAACTCCAGCGATCCGAGGTAGACGTATCATGGATGGAGCCGGAGATTTTTCCGGTGACGACAACCCAGTTGGATCCCTCGGCTTTCATTTCAAAATCCCCGCTGGCGAGTTCCAGCCGGTGACCGTGCTCGGCGATTACCCCGTTGTCGCGGTCCTTATCAGCGGTCCGCCGGCCTTCGTAGTGTCCGCGGAAACGCTCGACGTCGTTCCACTGCGCCCAGTCCGTCGCCGGCGGGTGGACTTTTTTAGGACGTTTCGGCGCCGGTGGAATCAAGTCCTCCGCCGGCGTGGCGGATTCTTCTGCGGCAACCTCAGCAGCGAAAGAGAGTCGGGGAAGCACGAACCACAGAATGCCACCGACCAATGCACCACGGGCGATCGAGCCAAACCAAATCGCTGGGGCGCGCGTGAGGGGTGGCATTGCTGTCTATATCGCCGTGAACGCGGTCCGCTGGCAAGGGAGAATCCCGGGAGAACGCCGCTTCATCGTCGACAGCGGCACACGGTTGGCCGCATCTTATCGCATGATCCTGTTTTTGGCGGCGGCCTTGCTGGTGTCAGAACCGGCGACGAAATCGTTCGACGCCACGACGTTTACCGTTCCGGCCGGATTTGAATACTGGGAGAATCCCGATCACGTGAATTTTCGCCGAATCGATCCGGCCAACTGGTTGCTTTTCGCAATCTATCAGAGCCGACCCTCCAGCGCAGCGCCCGCGGCGGAGTTCAATGCTGACTGGAATGATTTATTGCGCGCGAGTGGAGTAGCGGCACCGATAGCGACGATGCGGCGCGTGGGAGCAGGCGTCGCCGCTCAGGCCGGATCGGCGATGACGCCGGAAGGTTACGTGCAACTAATCGATATCAGCGCGGGCGGGCGCATCATTTCGATCATCGTTGAGAGCGGCAATGCCGAGGGACTGACGACTTATCGTGAGACGATTGAGCGTTTCCTCACCAGCATCGTGATAAAACCGAGCTCGTCGGTGGCACAATCCGCCAACACGCCGAAGCCAGCGCCCGCAGATTCACCCGGTGCGATTCATGCGTCCGATTTGGTCGGGGTGTGGAACTGCGGTTCAACGCCGCACACCACCTATGAATTGTTGGCATCGGGTGAATACGCCAACGCAACGTCTCATTTCTTCGCCACCGAATACACCCTGAAATCAGACGGCACGTTTACCTCACGTTACATGGCAACCAACCCGCTTTATAAATTCAAAAGCCAGGGCACGTGGGGAATCGAGGAAGGGTTGATCGTGCTCCGCGAAGCCAAGGGAATGAAACAATTTCAGATCGTGACGTTCGGTCCGCAACCAGATGGCCGAGTTGAATTATCACTGGTGAAACCGGGCGCAGTGATAAACGAATACACTCACACCGAGGACTGGTACCGAGCTGGGGCTGGCGAATCCCGGGGAAAATAAAAAAGTCATTTGGGGCATATTTCAAAACCGATCAAACAGCTGAATGATAGAAGGAGCTTGTCTCGCAAAGCAGGATTTGAAGGGAGCGAAGGAATACCATGAATCTTGAAAGTAACTGAATGATAATACCCCGCCCCAAACACAGCGACAGAAGTCAGCGCGTAGCGGCAGCCGTCGGGTATAAGCTCAAAATATCGTGTTTTTCAGCAACCTAAAAATTCATTTTCCGGTAACCATTGATATCAGTCTGCCGCCATGGAGCCGCAGAAATTTAAAGGGGGCAGTCCTTGTGGTGAATGAAACGGTGCGGCCATCAGTGCCTTTATTCAAGACGCCCCCTCACCCAGGCAGACGCCACTTCGCCCGTTCCAACGCGGCGGCCAATTGCACCTGTGTGAATGGTCGGCTCAGAAAATCGTCAATGCCTGCCGCCTGACACGCTTCGCGTTCTCCCGGCCGCAATTCATCCGTGATCGCGACCAACCAGGTCTGGTCGTTCGCAGGCAAATGACACCGAATCTGACGCGCTGTCTCCTGCCCTGAACTGACCGGCGCGGACAAATCCAGAAACACGACCTCATACACCTGACGCCGTACGGCATCGATCAACTCGGCGCGAGTGCCGAACGCATCCACCTGGCAATTCAGCTGCGTGAACTGCTCGATGAGAGCGCCCTGATGCTCAATTTTAGCTTTGGCAAAAAGTACCCGCACAGCCTTCGGCTGAGGGGGCAACGGTGGAGTCGATTTCACCGGCGCAGTGGACATGGCTCCACGACTGGGCCAGAATATTTTGACGAACGCGTCGAAGAGCTGCGTGGCTTTCACCGGTTTCGCGAGCACGACGTCGAACAAACCGTCGCGATTGTCGCGTTGCCCCTGCGCAGACAACAAAATGAGCGGCAATTTAGTACGCGCCGGCAACTCCAGCATTCCCGTGGCAAGCTCACGTCCGTCCATCTCCGGCAGTCGCAAAGCAAAGAGGGCGACGTCGAATTTATCGGCCCCACGCAATCGTTCTAGGGCGAGGGTCGCGTTTTCCGCCTCGACCGGGAGCATCCCCCATTTTGTCATGCGCTCAGCCAGCAGGCGGCGAACCGTGGCGTTGGGCTCGACGATCAGCACCCGACGCTGCCGCAAACGATCCGGTGCTCCCGGTGGGATCGCCGCCCCGTCCGCCACGACGGGCAAGCAGAGCGAAAAATTAAACACGGAACCGCGCCCTGCTTCACTTTCCGCACTGATCCGACCTCCCATCAACTCCACCAACCGACGCGAAATCACCAGGCCCAGACCGGTGCCGCCAAATTTTCGGGTCATCGAGGCATCCACCTGGCTGAACGGTTTGAACAACCGCTGCATGCCCTCGGCTGAAATGCCAATGCCCGTATCGCGCACCTGAAAAAGCAATTCCACCATGGTATCATGCCGAGCAATCAACTTAACCGTCACCGCCACTTCGCCCTCCAAGGTGAACTTGACGGCATTGCCCAACAAATTCACGAGCACCTGCCTCAATCGCGCCGCATCGCCAACGAGCATGGCCGGCAGGTCATCGGAAATTTCGCAGATTAGTTCGAGATTCTTTTTTCCCGCCGGTCCCGCCAGCAAATCCAATGCACCCTCGACGCAATCAGCCAAAGCAAACTCCGTTTGCTCGAGCTCCAAATGGTTGGATTCGATTTTTGAAAAATCCAACACGTCATTGATAATCGTCAGCAACGATTCACCACTCTGCCGGATAATCTCGGCCGATTCGCGCTGCTCCGGATTCAGCGGCGTATCGAGCAACAGACTGGTCATGCCGATGACGCCGTTCATCGGCGTGCGAATTTCATGACTCATCATTGCGAGAAACTGACTCTTGGCCTGGTTCGCTTTTTCAGCCGCTTCCATCGCTGAACGCATCTGCTCCGACTGGCGTTTGCGCTCGGTAATATCAACCTGCAACCCCATGAACCCCTCCAACTCGCCGGCTTGATTCACCACCGGTTGAATCTCGAGTTCGATCCAAATTTTCCGCCCGTCTTTCGTGTAAGCCAGCAGTTCTCCCGTAAAGCGCCGGCGCCCTGCGGCAGCCTCATCGACCGCCTCCAGCGTAGCCGGATCACTGTCCGATCCCGTCAGAAAAGTGACCGGCTTGCGCCCTTTAACCTCATCAAGCGTGTATCCGAACAACTGCGTGAAACCCCGGTTGATCCACTCGACGCGCCACTCGGCGTCCGTCAAGAGCACCCCATTTCCGGTATGGCTCGCCACCAGCGCCATTCGCCGCAGATCAACTGTCATATCCCGCGCCAGCAAGATCGCCCGCCGACGGGAATTCACCAGCGCCCACGTCAAAATCGTCACCAACAGGCTGAACACCAAACCGACTCCGAGCACCCAAGCGGGTAAGGAATTGAAACTCGCACGGGCAAACTCCGGCCGCGTGCTCAACCACAACGTCCATCGCCGGCCATAAATTTCCATGCCCTGCTCCATCGTCAGCGCCCCGGGAGAATAATCCTCCTCCGTCACCAACCGGTCGGGCGCGCCGCGCAGCAGACCATTCGCATTATACAAAAGATTTTCCAGCCGCGTTTCCGCATCTTCAAATACATCGAAATCAATCTGCTGGGCCGCACTTTCGGCGACGCCGATCATCAGCTGATCAATCCGGATCGACGCATAAACCCAGCCCTCCACTGCGGCCATGCGCTGCTCCCGGGTCCCGAGATCCGCGCCCTTTTTATAAACAGGAAGGAAGAGCAGAAAACCCGGCGTATCCTTGCCATCATAATTCACCCGAATCCGACGGGTGAGGATCAACTTATTTTCCGCCGCGGCGGTTTCAGCGGCTTCCCTCCGCGTCGTGCCGGAGCCGATATTGAGTCCGAGGACGTCGGTGTTGTGCTCGCGCGGTTCAATCGCCAGCACGACGTAAAGCCAGTCACTCATGCCCTCACGCTGAATCTTAAAGCCGGCGTCTCCGTCCGCATGCATCCGCAGCTCGAGCGCATCCAATTCACGGCGTTGCACGCGCTCCGCAAAACCCAAGCCCACCACGCCATCGCCCAACTCCGTCGATACCCGACGCAAATAGACGGACCATTCCGCCGCCGTTACCCGTTCACTCGCGATCGGCAGCGCCGCCGCGCCATGCAACAAGTGGGCCGCCGCGTCAAAGCGCCGCCGCAGAGTGCCCTGCATGCGTTCCGTCAGCCGTTCAAAAGACAACTGAGTCGTTCGCCGAACCTCGCGCCCCGTCAGCCACCACGCGGCGACGGTCAAGCCCACGGTGACTGCAAAGACGACCCAGGGCAGCACGGAACTGCGCCGGGACATCGGTTTTTGCACGGACGGAAACGGCATCTCACGAATCTGCGAAGCTCCGCAGTCAAGGCGACACTGTTTTTTGAAAAATGAAACGGCAGGTCGAGCTTTACGCCCGACCTGCCGCAAAACCGTCGGGCATAAAGCCCGCCCTACATCAGATCGCGGCCATAGCCCCAAATCCAGCCAGATCCGCCTATGCTCCCATCCGCCGCGCGATCCACTCCGCCGCCGTCCCGCCGGCGGGCATCGCGAGCAAGGCCCGCAAACGCATCGCTTGCGCCCGCGTGAGTTCGCTGCGCGTTTTATCACCCGTGCATTCGCGCAACTGCTGCGCCAGCACCCCGGGCTTCGCCGCACCCTGAATAAATTCCGGATACATCGCCTCTTTCAACAGCAGATTCGCGATCCCGATATACTCGATCTTCACCCACCAACGCGCGAGCAGGTAAGTCATCGCATTCGTGCGATACGCGATCGCTCCGGGAATTTCCGCGAGCGCGCAATGCAGCGACATCGTGCCCGAACTCGTCAGCACGGCCGAGGCCGCAAACGGATTCGTCGCCCGCCCTTCGGCCACCGGCCGCAACTCCACCTTGCCCGCCAATTGCGGCCAGGACGCCAGCACGGCTCGGGACACCGCCGCGACTTCCTCACTGGGAAACAACGCGACCGCCCGGATCGTTGGCGCCGTTTTCAAAAACTCCGCAAAGCCGGCGAGCAGCAGCGGGAATATCCCCGTTACCGCCTGCACGCGACTGCCCGGCAACAATAAAATCGGTCCGGTCGCATCGAAGCGCACCGGCGGCATATAGTCCGCCGCGAGGAAAGGATGGCCCACAAATTCCACCGGCAACGACGTATCTTCGTAGCACTTCGTCTCAAACGGAAAGATGACCGCGAGCGCATCGAGATCCCGCGCCATCGTGAACCGGCGCTTCGCCTTCCACGCCCAAATCTGCGGCGAAATATAATAGAGCAACTGCACCTTGCCGCCACCCTTCACACTCAGTCCGCGTTCCCGCAGTTGCGCGGCAAGCCGCAGATTGAATCCCGGATAATCAATGAAGCACACCGCGCGCGGCTGATACTGCTCCACCCAGCGCAGCGTCGCGTCGAAAAGCGCTTTGAAAAACGAAAGGTGTTTCAACACTTCAACAAAACCGACGACCGACGTCGCCGTGAGATCATGCAGCAATTGCGCGCCGGCCGCCGCCAACTCGGGTCCGCCGAGCGCACACACCTTCAATTCCGGATGACTCGCACGCAACTCCCGCACGACCCGCGCCGCATGTTCATCGCCCGAGTGCTCGCCCGCGACGATCAGCAGATCAACGCGACCGGCCACTGGTGCCGGCAGACTAAGTGGAAGCAGGGGCTGACTCATAACGGGCCGCCCCCGATTTTCATCACCCATTGAATTGTATTTGAGGGCGCCAACCGCGAAGTATTCCGCGGCGCTTTCCCAACCGCATCGATTTTCAAACACCCCTCAAAGGTAGGCAGCGAGCTTGCTCGCGCTCCGAAACGCCCGCGAGCGGTCTGCCCACTTCCAAAATCGGATGACGCGTGAAACCACACACCAATATCTTTCATCACCACGCTCATTTTGCGGCGTTCTTTCGGATCTGATCGGTAATCGTGATGGCCACTTCCAACGCGGATTTGCCGAGGGCGCCGCCGACTTTCGGCTGTTTCGCCTGCGTCACACTATCAATAAAGTCCGCCAACTCGATCGCCAGCGGCTCACCTTTCTCAATCGGAATTTCGTGCACCGGAATCGAATTCGCATCACCGGCCTTCGCCAAACCGATCTTCAATTTCAAACCGTAGGCGATGATATCGCTCTTCTTCACGAGGTGCCCCTTCTGATTCATGAAATCCAGCGAGAGATAGGCGTTATCCTGAAACACGCGAATCTCGCGATTCTTTTTCATGCTCATGCGGCTCGCACTGAGATTCGCCACGCAACCATTTTCAAACTCAATGCGCGCGTTGGCGATGTCCTCGGTTTTCGAGAGAACACTGATACCCACGCTGTCGATCTTGCGGATCGGGGATTTCACGAGCGCCAGCACGATGCCGATATCGTGAATCATCAAATCGAGGACCACGCCGACTTCCGTGCCGCGCGTTTGATACGGCGCCAGCCGCTCGGTGGTGATGTATTGCGGCCGGCCGGTGTGTTTTTCCAGATAGCTCATCACCGGATTGAAATGCTCGATGTGCCCCACCTGCACCAGACAGTCATTTTTTCGCGCCGCGACGAGCACCTGCTCGGCCTCTTCGAGACTGGCGCAGAGCGGCTTTTCGATCAGGAGATGACAACCCTTGGCGAGGAGCGGGAGCGCCACGAGTGCGTGTTTGTCAGTGGGGACGACCACGCTGATGGCATCGCAGGCATCGCCGAGGGCGTCGAGGGAAGCGAAGCGCTGGCAATTATGCCGGGCGCAAATTTCGGCGGCGCGAGCGTCGTTTTCCTCATAGATGCCGGTGAGTTCCACATTCGGCAGCGAGGCATAAATCCGCGCGTGATGCTGGCCCAGAGAGCCGACCCCCGCGACACCACACTTGATTTTTGGCTTAGCCATATCCGGCGATGTTCAATTCGTCCCCGCCGCGAGGCAACAGTGATATTGGGAGAACGCTTGAGAAGTTGTATTCATCCGCGTTCATCAGCGCAATCCACAGTAAAGTATTCATCTCGTAACGCAGCACCTTGATTCGCCCGCAGATAACGCGAATTCACGCGGATGATTGGATCCTGGTATCCCCGGATGCGCGAGCGAGCTCGCAGCGTACCCCAGTCTCTCCGTTCACCGTCTACTGTGCTCTGCGCTCTCCGCGCCCTCCGCGTTAAATCCTCCTCTTTTTCCTGTGTATTCCGCGTATTCTGTGGTGCCTCAAATTCCCATCCATTTTCACAGAAGCTCGCAGAGAGCGCAGAGATCGGAACCTCCTGCCTTTCTCCGCTGCCTCCTGTTAATATTTTCAGTTGGTTTTGAAGGCGCGGTCGCGGGAGGAAGGAGTTGAGGGTTGAGAGCTCTAAAAACGAAATCTCCGACGTAAACTCCAGGGCATCGGAATGCAAATTGTCATAGCGACTTTACGCCGCTATGATGCCCGCAGCGCGCCTCAGAATCGCGACGTAAAGCCGCTCCTACCGCCCTAAAAGCCCTCTGCATTTAAAATCCATCTGGCGCATTTTTTCGCGTGTTTCGCAGGCCATCTCCTTCCCGGCCTCGGCTGGCTTGTGTTTTTCGCGGACCACCACACGTTCACGGCCTATGTCGCGCCGTGATCCATCGTCGGAGGAAAATGCTCTCGATCGTCTGCCCAAGGCCAAATTGAATCGCGAGAGTTTGCGGGAGAGCCTGATCCTCGCGGGCTACGTGCGGCCCTACCGCGCGCGCTTCTTCGCCGGGCTCGCCACGCTATTCGTCAGCGCCTCGTGCGGACTCGCTTTTCCGTTTCTCTCCGGCGCCCTCATCGATGCGGCCCTGCGCCCCGGCGGCGCCCTCGTGCCCGGCCTCGGCGCCCTCAACCTGACCCAAGTGGGCCTCCTCCTCCTCGGCGCCGTCACCATCCAAATTCTCTGCTCCTTCAACAGCGCCCTCTCCTTCAATCGCGTGGGCCAGTCCGCTCTCGCCGACCTGCGCCGCGATTGTTACCAACGCCTCATCAGCCTGCCGATGGCGTTCTTCGGCCAGCGCCGTGTGGGCGAACTCACCAGCCGCGTCTCGACCGACATCGCCCAGATCGAAGGCGCCCTGATCGACGCGTTGCCGTCACTCTGCCGCCAATCGGTTTTTCTCATCGGCGGCATCACGTTCATCGCAATCACCTCGGGAAAACTGACGGTCGTTATTCTCGGCACGCTGCCGATCCTGATCGCCGCCGCCGTATTTTTCGGTCGCAAGCTGCGCGGTTTTTCCCGCGAAACCCAGGATCAACTCGCCGCCACCAACACGATCGTGGAGGAAACCTTGCAGGCGATTGCGAGCGTCAAGGCCTTCGCCAACGAAGCCTTTGAATTAAAACGCTACGAGCTCGCCAACTCGCGCGTGCTCGCCGCCGCCTTGAGCGCCGCGCGCTGGCGGGCGGTGTTTGTCGCATTTTTTATTCTCGCCGTGTTCGGCGGAATTGTCGTCGTGCTCTGGTTCGGCGCCGGTCAACTTCAGCGCGGCGAAATCTCGGCGGGCGAGCTGACCCGTTTTGCGCTCTATATGATTTTTGTCGCCGGCGCGATGGGCCAGGCGGCGGAACTCTTCAGTCAGATTCAAAAAACGGTCGGTGCCACTCAGCGTGTGCGCGAACTCTTGCGCGAGCCGGTGGAAGATTCCCATCGGACGGAAGCGACTCCATCGGACGCAACCCTGCCGACGCGGCTCCGCGGCGAAGTGGCTTTCGTGGGCGTAAGTTTCCGTTATCCCGCGCGGCTGGAGATGCCGGTGCTGCGCGAACTCAGCCTCGCGGCGCGGCCCGGGGAGCAGATTGCACTCGTCGGTCCCAGCGGGGCAGGCAAGACCACGCTGACGGCCTTGCTGCTGCGTTTCTACGAGCCGGAAAGCGGGCAACTGATGATCGACGGACGCAACGCGCAGGATTATCCGCTGCGCTGGTTGCGCGGCCAAATGGCGATCGTCCCGCAGGATGTTTTGCTTTTCGGCGGGAGCATTGCGGAAAATATTGTCTATGGACGTCCGGGGGCCAGCGAGGCCGAAGTGCACGAAGCCGCCCGGCTGGCCAATGCCGATGAATTTATCCGCGCCTTTCCGGAAGGCTATGCCACGCTGGTCGGCGATCGCGGCATAAAACTTTCCGGTGGACAGCGTCAACGCATCGCAATCGCCCGCGCGATTTTGAAAAATCCCGCCATTTTAATTCTCGATGAAGCGACCAGTTCGCTGGACAGCGAGAGCGAGCAACAGGTGCAGGGCGCGTTGGACCGACTGATGCAGGGCCGCACGACGTTTATTGTCGCCCATCGTTTGGCGACGGTGCGCAAGGCGAACAAGATCGCCGTGATCGATGGCGGCCGCGTCGTCGAGCTCGGCACCCACGATGAATTATCCGCGCGATCCGATGGGCTCTATCGCCGACTGAGCGCATTGCAATTTGGCCAGAAAGATCCCGACGCGCCGGTTTGAGGCACGAACAAAACAAGCTTTCGGAGTTTTGCCCACGAAACACACTAAACACACGAAAGAATACGGAGAACGGAGGACGAAATTTAACGCGAAGGACGCGGAGGAAGTACAGAAGGGAATTGATCCTGAATTTATTGCTTGAGCTCTACTCCGTGTGCTCCGCGTTAAAACTCGGGAATACTGGGTTCAGGGATTTATTGCCGGGCATGAATTGGGGCACCACGACGTCGCGCGTCTTGGAGATTCATACTCCAGAAAGGGAATGTTCTCGCGACGCAGGCGAAGGGTACGAAGGACAGAACTCCGCACTGTCTTGCCTTCGCACCCTTCGATTTCTTCGCGAGAAAAAGTCTTCATCATTAAATCGCCCCCGAGAAGGCACAGCGCAAGCACCGGCCCTCCATTCTACAAAGTCGTACCACCGCTCTCCTGCTACTTCGCCAGGAACGGATTGAAGCGGCGTTCGTTGGCGGCGGTGGTCAGCGGGCCGTGGCCGGGCGCGATCACGGTATCATCGGCTAACAAATCCAAGATGCGCCGCGAATGCGCGAGCTGACGTTGACAGCAAAAATAGCCACCGCCCAGTGAACCGGCGAAAATCAAATCGCCGGAAATCAACAGCGATGCGCCGTGCGGCGTGGTCGTGGACTGAACGAGATAACAATTATGTTCAGCGGCGTGCCCGGGAGTATTAAATGCCGTGACCGAAATTTTCTCGTACTGCACCGTCTCGCCGTCACTGAGACCGTGACAGCCGGGCCAGCGCCCACTGGGCGGTCCGTAGAAACGATTCAGACCGGTTTCACGCAACACCACTTCCAGGCCGCCGATGTGTTCGGCTTCGTAGTGGGTCACAAAAACGGACTCCACTTCCTCAATGCGCACCGGCCAGGCCCGGTGCAATTCGGCGTGGCTCGCGCCGGTGTCGAACAGCAGCGCGGTGTCGCCCCCGGTGGAAACAACATACGCGTTAGCCACGCCGACCCCGAAAGGCATGCGGAGAGGATGGACCGAAAAGGGCAGACTGCCCAGCTCCGCCGAAGGATAGGCACCCTGTGCCAGAGCATTCAGACCAACTTCGTTAAGTTTCAACACTCGCGCGAGTCGCCCAAGCTCCGCCTGGGTCAGTTCGGGTCGATAATCGAGTGCATCCTGGATTCGCGACACCTCGACCTCACTCTCCATCGCGAGCTGCTCGGTCGTGAGCCGGGCGTGGCGGGCGGCTTTTTCCAACACATCCCCGAGTTCATCTTCGAGGGGCGGTTTATCGAGGAACGGTTGCACAGCAGAGAAGATAACTAAAAATGGTTTCCAATCCACTCTGGATTCTCTCAGGATTCCCCCAATGGATCCGGTACAACAAGAGGTCACTGATATTTTCTTGCGCACAAAAGCGCTCCTGCGCGGACATTTCGTCCTCCGCTCGGGATTGCACAGCGGGCATTTTTTCCAATGCGCCCAAGTCTGCCAGAACATGGCGGCGGTGGAGCGCCTCGCCACGCTGTTAGTGGAAAAAATCGGCGCATTGCCCTTCGACACCGTGCTGGCGCCCGCGATGGGCGGTTTGGTGATCGGTCAGGAAGTGGCGCGGCAGGCCAAGGTCCGGTTTATTTTTGCGGAAAAGGAAAACAACGTGCTCGTCGTGCGCCGCGGTTTCACGCTCAAGCCGGGCGAACGCGTGCTGATCGTCGAGGACGTGATTACGCGGGGCGGACGCGTCGTGGAGTGCCTGGAGATCGTCAAGAAACTCGGCGGGACCACCGCCGGTGTGGCGGTGATGGTTGATCGCAGTTCCGGGTTGGCGAAATTTCCGGTGCCGACCTTTTCACTGCTAGAAATGAGCTATCCGACGTATCCCGCCGACCAGTTGCCGCCGGAGTTGGCGAGCCTCCCGGCGAGCAAGCCAGGGAGCTGAGGGGGCTGGGAACACAGATTCGGCCGGGGTTTCCCCACCGAAAACACGAAATACACCGAATCGGTTTAGCCTGAATCAACCTAAATTTATCAGACGGTTAACCGCTAATTTTCGCTAATCGGCGCTAATCCAAACAATAGTTGAGTTTCGTGCAGAGGTAATACCGACGGCTCTTAAGCTTTAGACTTTTGCTGGACAATGGAGTGGTAGGGGCGATTGCCCTCAATCGCCCTGCGCACCCCGAGGGCCATTGGGCAACGGCCCCTACCTAAAGTCTAACTTTCAATAGCCAGTGACATAATTTGTTCACCGATCAAGTGAACTGCTTTTTGACTCAGTTTTTTGAATTTCTTGATTAGCGTCCATTAGCGTGGATTAGCGGTTTCTCATCTGAGTTTTTTAGGATCAAGAGGTCAGCGTGCTTGCACGCGCTCCGAGTTCCCAGTGCCCGATCCCGTTTGCTGGGCGGCCGGCCCGGACAAATA